>NZ_BAGH01000603.1 GCF_000308715.1 Nocardia tenerifensis NBRC 101015 | reverse complement strand
GCCACGGGTGACGGCGATTCCGTCGCGCCGCATGGCCGCCAAGCGCTCGCGCAGCACCGAGCCGTCGGTGACGGTCGCGTCGGTGAGCTGCGGCAGCGCGCCCTTGCCGACGATGTCCGCGATCTCCTGCTCGTCCGCCCAGGCCAGCAGGATGAGCGCGGCCGCGCCCGCGTTGATGGGCAGCACGTGGCCGCGTTCGTAGGACAGCCGGACCGGGTGGGCGGACTCCTCGCGCTCGAGACAGACCACCGTCGCGCCCGCGCGACGAGTGAGCAGCACGGTCTCGCCGACCTGGCCGACCAGTGCGCGCATCACCGGCCGGGCCACCTCGGACAGCCCGAGCCCCTTGCGGGCGAGGCGGGCCAGTTCGAACACGCGCGGCCCGAGCCGATAGCCCGCGGGCTTCTGCTCCTCGGCGAACCCGGAGGACACGAGACTCTGCAGATATCGATAGGCGGTCGAGCGCGCGACGCCGAGTTCGTCGGCGACCTCCTGCCCGCTGAGCACCAGCCGGTGGTCGTCGAACAGCGCCAGAATGTCGAGTGCGCGGTCGGCGGTCGAGTTCCGCTCCCGGTAGTTGCTTCCCCGCCCTTGTCCTGCCATGCAGGAAAACCTACACGCTATGCAGGTCTGGCGCGCCGCGTTACGAATCGCGAAGCGTGAGCCGCTGGGTGATGGCGGTGGCCGCCGTGTGCACCGCCGTCACCACGCTGCCGAGCCGATCGCGCGGAATCCGCGCGGCGAGCGCGGCCACGCTGACGGCCGCGCACACCGATCCGGCCGCATTGCGGATGGGCGCGGCCACACCGAGGATGTGGTCGTCGAGCTCGCCCTGGGAGACGGCGACACCTCGTTTCCGGATGTGCGCCAAGCGGATTCGCAGCAGCTCCGGGTCGGTGAGGGTCTTCCTGGTGAAGCGCTGCAGCGGCGCCTGGGCGAGCACGGTGGTCACCTCGCCGGGATCCGACCAGGCCAGCAGCACCTCGGCGGCGGCGCCGGCGTTGATCGGCAGCACGTGCCCGCGCTCATAGGAGAGCCGCACCGCCTGCTGGGCTTCGACGAGATCGAGGCAGACGATGGAGCGGCCGGAGCGCCTGGTCAGCAGCACGGTCTCGTCGAACTGGGCGGCCAGCGTGCGCATGGCAGGCAACGAGATCTCCGACAGCCCGAGTCCGGCGCGGGCCAGCCGCGCGAGGTCGAAAACCCTTGGGCCGAGCCGCAATCCACCGTCGGCCTCCTCGAGAAACCCGGAGCCGACGAGGCTTTGCAGATAACGGTAGCCGGTCGAGCGGGCCACGCCCAGCGCAGCGGCGATGTCGGGGCCGGTCCATACCGGTTTGTCCGCGGTGAACAGCAGCAGGATGTCCAGCGCGCGATCGGCCGTGGAGTTGCGTTCCCGGTAGCCGCTGCGCGGGGTGTGATGCCCGGTCATGCTAGCACCGTACGCCATGTCCTGTAATCCAGGACAGCACTTCCTAAAAACAGGACACACTCCGTACGGTGAGGCCGAACCGACGAGAACCGGAAGAGGGTGAGGCGTGTGACGCCGAGTGTGCGAACCGGCGGCCGGGCGGTGGTGGTGTGCGGCGCCGGCCCGGTGGGCCTGACCGCGGCCGCGCTGCTGGCCGCCCGCGGCGTCGCGGTGACGGTGCTCGAACAGCGGGCCACGACCAGCGACGAGCCGAAGGCGATCAGCATCGACGACGAGGCGCTGCGGGTGTTCCAGCAGGCCGGGATCGTCGACCGCATCCTGCCGGTGCTGGTGCCGGGCATTGGAACGCGCTACTACGGCCGCGACGGGCAACCGCTGTTCCACGCGCGCGGCCCGCGACCGCTGCGGCTGGGGTACGCGTTCAAGAATCCGTTCGCCCAACCGGATCTCGAGCGGGTGCTCGCCGCCGCGCTGGCCGAAATGCCAAGGGTAGACCTGCGTTTCGGCACGCGCGTCACGGGCTTCGAGCATCGGCCCGACGGGGTGACCGTGACCGCCGTCTCGGCGGACGCGAAGGAGATCGCGCTCGAGGCGGCCTATGTCCTCGGCTGTGACGGCGGGCGCTCGGCGACGCGGCTGTTGCAGGGCATCGGCATGACCGGGCGCAGCCACGACGAGGTGTGGCTGGTCGCCGACACCCTCGACGACCCGCACACCGAGCGGTTCGCGATGCACTTCGGCGATCCGCGCCGTCCGCACGTCATCGTGCCCGGACTGGACGGCCGCTGCCGCTACGAGTTCCGATTGTTCGACGGCGAGGGCACCCCGGAACAGCCGCCCGCGTTCGAGTTGATCGAACGGCTGGTCGCGCCGTACCGGCCGATCACCCCGAATCAGGTCGAGCGCGCGGTGAATTACCGATTCAACGCCGTCGTCGCGGACGAATGGATGCGCGGCAGGTCGTTCCTGCTCGGCGACGCCGCGCACATGATGCCGCCGTTCGCCGGTCAGGGCCTCAACTCGGGCATCCGGGACGCGGCCAACCTGGTCTGGAAGATCGCGGAGGTCCTCGACGGACGGCTCGATCCGGCGATCCTCGCCACCTATCAGGCGGAGCGAATTCCGCACGCGCAGGCCACGGTTCGGATGTCGGAGCGACTCGGGCGGGTCGTCATGACGACCTCGCCGAGGCTGGCCGAGCGGCGCGACGCCTATGTCGCCCGGGTGCTCGACACCGGTGACGGACGGGCCTATCTGGAGCAGATGCGCTATCGCCCGCCGCAGCGGTACGACGAGGGTCTCATCGCGCCGACCGACCGGCCCGAACTCGTCGGCGTCCCGATCGGTCAGCCGCTGGTGTTCGACACCGATAGCCACACCATCCGCCGCTTCGACGATGTCCTCGGTCCCGGCTGGGCCGTGCTGGGCATCGGCGTCGAGCACGGCGACTGGACGGCCGTGGACGCCGTCGTACGCACGCTGACCGCGGCGGCGGTACAGGTCGCCGTGGCCGACCGGATGCCGCGCACCCGCCGCCGCGTCGTCATCGACGTCGACGGTCACCTGCTCGATGAATTCGCTGTCTACACAGGGCGATTCGTACTGCTTCGACCCGATCGCTTCGTGGCCGCCGCGTGGTCGCCGTCGGACAGCGCCGACGTCGTAGCCGCGGTCCGGTCGTGGACCCCGTCCCCCATTCGAACACTGGAGAAAGCCCTCAGCCATGAATAGACCATTACGAGTCGTGCTGCCCGAGAACGGCGCGGCCGGAGCCCTGACGCGTACCGCGGTGTCGCACATCGGTTTCGCCGTACCCGACGTGGCGGCCACCGTCGACTTCTACTGCCGCATACTCGGTTTGACGGTGCACGACGAACTCCCCGACGGAGGCGTGCGGCTCGGCTGGGGGAGCGGGCACCACGTCATGGAACTCGTCACCGGGCCGAAGGGCCTGCGACACTACGGTTTCGAGGTCCGCGACGCCGACGGCCTCGACGGCATCGCGAAACGCCTTGTCGCCGCCGGGCACTCGGTGGCCGAGCTGAGTGCGGAGTACCTCGATCACGCGCCCGCCACGGCGCGGGGCCTCACGGTGACCGATCCGCACGGCACCGAGGTGCACTTCCACACCGCCGTGCGCCGCCACGGCGAGAGCGCCGCCGACACCGGCCGCCGCCCGATCAAATACCAGCACATCACCCTCGGCACCGACGATGTCGCCGCCATGGTCGCCTTCTACGTCGACGTGGTCGGATTCCGCATCTCCGATCAGCTCGACGACGGCGGCTTCGCCTGGCTGCGCAGCGACCGCGACCATCACAGCCTGGCCGTGGTGCACGTCGGGCGGGGCGGCGACATCGACCACTTCTCCTTCGACCTCGCCGAATGGGCCGACTTCAAGGCCTGGTGTGACCGGCTCACCGACGAAAACGTCGACGTCACCTGGGGTCCCGGGCGTCACGGCCCCGGCAACAACCTGTTCGTCTTCTTCGACGACCCCGCGGGCAACCACATCGAGTTGTCCGCCGAGATGGAGAAGTTCCACGACGACCGCGTCACGTATGTGCCGCGCCGCTGGAAGCCGATCCCCAACACCGTCAACCTGTGGGGCGGCCAGCTCGCCTCCTGGCGCACGACCAGCGAAGGAGCATGACCCGTGGCGTACGCGACCTACGAATATCACGGTGCTCGCCACGTCGGCGAGGTCCAGGACGACACGCTGGTGCCGCTGACCGGCGTCGGCGAGCTGAGCGCCGAGACGACGCCCGAACGACTGCGAGAGGCCACCCGCCGGACCGATGCGCGCGTCGCGCTGGCCGACGTGCGCCTGCTGCCGGTGGTCCCGCGCCCGGCGAAGATCTTCTGCGTCGGCCTCAACTACCACGCGCACGTCACCGAGACGCACCGCGAATTGCCCACCTACCCGGTGCTTTTCCCGAAGTTCGCCGACAGCCTGCTCGGCCCCGACGACGATATCCTGCTGCCACCCGAGTCGACCCAGGTCGACTACGAGGGCGAACTGGTCGTCGTCATCGGCCGTGCGGGCCGGCGCATCGCCGAGGCCGACGCCGCCGCGCACGTGCTCGGCTACACCGTCGCCAACGACGTCACCATGCGCGATTTCCAGTACAAGACCCACCAGTGGATGCAGGGCAAGGCGTGGGACGCCAGCACCCCGGTCGGCCCCTACCTCGTGCCACCCGACGAGGTCGACCTCGAAAAGGCCGGTATCCGAACGATTCTCAACGGTGAGACGGTGCAGGAGGCGGACCTGTCCATGCTGATCTTCTCGATTCCGCGCCTGATCGCCACCCTCTCGACCTTCACCGCGCTGGCCCCCGGCGACCTGATCCTGACCGGAACCCCGGGCGGCGTCGGCTACCGCCGCGACCCGCAGGTCTTCCTCACCGACGGCGATCGGATCAGCGTCGAGGTCGACGGGGTCGGACGCTTGCACAATCTGGTCCGCGCGACCACACCCGACGGAGGAGACCGATGACCGCCCCGCGCCCCGCCGCGCCCAGCATCGAACGCTCGCTGACCCTGCACCTGCGCGGCGACTGGGGCATGGCCAACCTGCACCGCGTGTGCGGGTGGATCGCCCAGGAGCTGACCGACCGCACCGAGCCCGGGTCGCGGATCGCGATCTGGAACGGCCGCGGCTTCGCCGACTCGGTCCGGGCGGCCGGGCATCGCCTGGTCGACGTCGCGCTCGCCACCCCTGCGGCGTTCGCGGCCGCCGCGATCGACGGCCGCGGCATCTACGGGGTCGAGTACTTCCCGCAGCTGCGCGCGCTCGGCGTTGTGCCGCAACGCGATCGGCTCGTCGTCGGCGTGCACCGATCCCTCGGCATCAAGACGTTCGCCGAGCTCCGCGAGCGCGCGCCGCGATTGACCGTGGCGACCGGCAAGCTCGACGGGATCAACCATGTCGGCCTGGCCGCTCGGGCGCTGCTGGACCGCGCCGGGGTGGACATCGCCGGATGGGGCGGCGGCTACCTCGACGACGAGCGACCCGCCGAGGCGTTCGAGCACATCGCGTCCGGTCGTGCGAACGCGATCGTGCAGGAGGCCGTCATGCTGCCGCAGTGGCAGCGGTTCGGCGGTGATCTGCACTTCCTCGAGGTCGAGCCCGACGTGCTCGCGGCGCTCGAGGCCGAATTCGGTTGGCCCGCCGCCACTGTCGAAGAGGGCTACTTTCCCGGCGCGCCCGCGTTTCGCACCTTGGACTTCTCCGACTTCCTGCTGTGCACCACCACCGAGCTGCCGGACGACGTCGCCTACGCGATCGCCTGGATTCTCGGCGAGACCCGGCTGCTGCTGGAGCAGCAGTACCGTCACTTGACGCCGGAGCGGAGCCCGGTCACCTATCCGCTGGACCCGGTTGCCATGGGGCGCACGCCCATTCCGCTGCACGACGGCGCGGCCCGCTACTACAACGCACTGCCGGACCACGAATCGGGCGCTACCACAGGGGATTACGCATGAAAGTCACTCACTTCGGTCACGCCTGTGTGCTCGTCGATCTGGTCACCGACGCCGGGCCTCGTCGGGTGCTGTTCGATCCCGGCACTTACTCGCGCGATTTCGAGAGGGTATCGGGCATCGACATCGTTCTGGTGACCCATGCGCATCCCGACCATCTCGATGTCGATCGGCTAGGGGGCGTTCTCGACGCGAATCCCAGTGCGGCCGTTGTGCATGGAGCAGGGGCTGTTTCGGCGCTGGCCGACTATGGGGACCGTGCTCGGCTCGTCCGGCCGGGCGAGGCGGTGCGCGTCAACGACGTCGAGGTGCGGGTTACGGGTGGCGAACATGCCTGTGTGCACGCGGATCTGCCGGCGTCCGACAACAACGGCTATCTCCTCGGCGGCGCGGTGTTCCATCCCGGTGACGCGTTCGACTCGCCCCCGGCGCCCGTCGATGTGCTGCTGATCCCGGCCGCCGGCCCGTGGATGAAGATCGCGGACGGCATCGACTACTTGCGCGCCGTCGCGCCGCGCATCGCCATCCCGATCCACCAGGCGGGTCTCGCCGAGGTCCATCAGCGGATGCACCATCGGCTGCTGACGGAGCTGGCCCCGCCCGCCACCACGGTGAGGGTGCTGGAACATGCAGTGCCGCAGTCGTTCTGACAGGAGACCCATGGACGAGGTACGCCGCCTGGTGATCCAGGCGAGCCACGCGCTGGCGGCCGCGGGGCTCGGTGACATGGTCTGGGGGCACGCCTCGGTGCGTGACCCCGACGGCCGCGGCGCGTGGATGAAGGCCGCCGGCTGGGGGTTCGAGGAGATCGATGAAGATCGGGTCGTGCTCGTGTCACCATCCGGGAGCGTGCTGGACGGGACCGGTCGGCGTCACCTCGAGTACCCGATCCACACCGAGATCATGGCCCGCCGCGACGATGTCGGCGCGGTCGTGCACACTCACGCACCGGCACTGGCGGCGTTCGCGTCGTTGGACCGTGTGCTGCACCCGATCTCGCACGACGCGGTGCCGTTCACCTATCCGCAGCTCCCGCGTTTCACCGAAACCGGGGCCTTGATCGCCACGCCCGAACTCGGCGGCGCGCTGGCTCGGTCCCTCGGCGACGCCGACGCCGTGCTCATCCCGAACCACGGCGCGGTCACCGTCGGCCCCGACGCGGCCACCGCGGTCATGTATGCCGTGCTCCTCGAAAGAGCCTGCCGAACAGAGCTTCTCGCCGCCGCCGCGGGCGGCCCGATGGTGTGGTCCGACGAGGACGAAACCCGCTTCAAGCGCGAACAGGTCTGGAATCCCGCTCAGCTCGACGCGGGCTGGCACTACCTCGTCCGGCGATCCGGACCCTTTCCTACGGAGGGACATTGAGCACCACCAAGGCCGTGCGGGTCTTCGAGCACGGCGGGCCCGAAAAGCTGATCTACGACGACTATCCGCTCGAGCCGCTCGGACCGCACAGCGTGTTGGTCGCGGTCCACTCGGCCTCGGTCTCGGGGTGGGATCTGAAGTACCGTTCCGGGCAGCTCTCGGGTGTCACCCTGCCGGGACGTCGTCCGTTGCCGATGCCTCAGCAGCTGGGCCGGGAGGCGTCGGGCACCGTCGTCGCCGTCGGCTCGGCGGTCACCCGCTTCGCGCCCGGGGAAAACGTTGTCGCCGTGGTTCATCCGGAGAATCCGTACTCCCCGCAGACATACCGTGGGCTGGGCAACCTGTCGATCGGCATCGATGTGCCCGGCCACGCCGGACTCGGTTCGTACGCACAGTATCTCGTCCGTGACGAGCGAATGTGGTTGCCGCTGCCCGAACACGTCGACCTCGAACAGGCCGCCGTCGTGCTGTGGCCGTACGCGACCGCGCACCGGCTCGTCCGCGATCGGCTCCGGGTACGGCTGGGGGACACCGTGCTCGTCTGCGGGGCCTCCGGCGGAATGGGCGAGGCGACAGTGCATTTGGCCCGCCTGGCCGGTGCTCGGGTGGCGGTCACCACGCGGCACGCGGACAAGACCGAACTGCTCGAGCAACTGGGCGCCGAGCTCGTCGTCGTCACCGCCGACCACCAGGCGGCCCGGGAGCGGCTGCGGGAGTGGACCGCCGGAGAGGGCGTCGACCACGTGGTCGACTACACGGGCGACCCGGACCTGTTCCGTCTCGGCGTCGACAGCCTTCGCCTCGGCGGCAAGATCTGCCCCGCCGCGGGCAACCAGCGCGGTGGTGGCTCGATTCCGTTGACCATGAACGACTTCACCCGCTTGGAGATGACCGTCGTCGGTATCCGCGGCGCCCGCCACCACGACGCGCTCACCGTGCTGGACCTGCTCGCCCGCGAGCGCATCGGCATCCGCATAGCCGCCCGCTTCCCGCTGTCGGACGCCGCCTCGGCCCACACCCTCCTGGAGGACAGCACCACCCTCGTCGGCAGGGTCATCCTCCAACCCTGACGCGCGGAGTCAGTCCTCGAGGGCGAGTTCGTCGGCGGTGGGAGTGCCTCGGGTGTGGAAGGATTCGATGGTTTGCAGGCCCCAGGCCTGTCCCTTGGCGCGCTCGGCCTCGGTCCAGTCGATGGGCCGCCAGTCGGGGGCGAGGATGAGGCGGGCGCCGGCGTTGCACAGCTCTATGCGGTTGCCGCCGGGCTCGTAGACGTAGAGGAAGAAGGTCTGCTGGATGGCGTGTTTGTGCGGGCCGGTCTCGATGAACACGTCCTGCTCCAGCGCGATGTCGCAGGCGCGCAGGATGTCGGCGCGGCTGTCGGTGGCAAAGGCGATGTGGTGCAGTCGTTTCGACAGGCCCAGGTTGTCGCGGGTGTAGACGAGGTCGTAGCTCTTGTTCGTGAGGGTCGTCCAGGTTCCGGCGACGGTGCCGTCGTTCAGGACGATCTGCTCGGTCACCATCGCGCCGAGCATGTCCACCAGGAAGTCGCGATTGTCGGCGGGGACGCGGCCGAGGAAGTTGACGTGATCGAGGCGGCGCACCCCGACGCCGACGCCCGGATACGCCTCGGCCTGGTTCTTCAGGGAGGGGCGGCTGTCCGCCGCGGGCGTGAACCACTCCGATTCGTAGTAGACGCCGAACTCGTGACCGTCGGGGTCGGTGAACAGATAGGTCGGCCCGTAGCCGGGTTCGCCGTCCACCCAGCCGATTCCGCGTCCGGCGGCGGAGAGCGCGTCCACTCGCCGCCGCAGCGCCTCCGGGCTCGCCGCGCGCAGGTGGGTGCGGCCGATGCCGGATCGTTTGCGCGCGGTGAGCGTGAGGGTGTGGTGTTCGTAGTCGTCCCACGTGCGCAGATAGACGTCGTCGCCGTCGGTCCCGGCGATCCGCAATCCCAGGAAATCGGTGCAGAATTCGACGCTGCGCTCGGGGTCGGGGGTGAACAGTTGGACATGCGCCAGATGCGCGATTTCGTGAGCGGGGGCCATGGGAGTCTCCTTGGAGGCGCGTCAGGTGCGGGGAAAGGCTGTGCCCGCGAACAGTTTTCGGGCGGTCCGTACGACCCCTGCGTGACGCACGCGCGGGGAAGTGGCGGTGGTGTCGAGGTCGACATCGACCACGAGATGCCCGGACGGATGTTCGAGATCCACCCGTCGCGACCAGTCCGCGGTCAGCTGGTGGCCGATCGCGCCGGGGACTCGCATCGCGGTCACCGCGCTGATCGCAGCGAACACGCCGACCGAGGCGTGGGGCCGCACCGGAATGAACGAACGGGTGCACACCTGGCCTCCGTCGCGCGGCGGCGCTATCAGCATGGTCTTGGGAACGGAGGACGCCGAGACATCGCCGAGTCCCATCAAGTGCGCTGCCGCGTGGCGGAGGCGATCGACTCGCTCCAGAAGTGCTGTGTCGGAAGCGAGTTCGTCATGCGTCTCATAACCGGTGCGGCCGAGGCTCGCGGCTTCGGCGACCACCACCGGCATGCCGTTGTCCACGCACGTGACCTCGACCCCGTCGACGACGTCGCGCAGCCGTCCGGTCGGGAACAGGCCGGAAGTCGATGACCCTGCCGTGTCTTCGAAGGACAGCAGCACCGCGGCCGCCGTCCCCGGCACCCCGTCGATGCGGGTGTCGCCGTGATAGACGGGCAGGCCATCGCGAACGGGGAACGTCGCGGTGGCGAGGCCGTCGGAGTTGACCATGCGGATGCGCACCGCGCACTCGTTCCCGACCGCGCGCACCAGGCCGGTCTCCACCGCGAACTGTCCTACGCCGGCGAGGATGTTGCCGCAGTTCTGCGCGTCCGACACCGTGGGCTCGCCGACGCCGAGCTGGAGAAACAGGTAGTCGACGTCCACGCCGGGCGTGCTCGACGCCGAGACCACGGCCACCTTGCTGGTCAACGAGCTGGCTCCGCCCAGGCCGTCGATCTGTCGCGGGTCCGGCGTGCCCATGATGCGCAGCAGCAGGTCGTCGCGGGCGGCGGGATCCGCGGGAAGGTCGTCGGCGAGAAAGAACGCTCCTTTGGACGTACCCCCGCGCATCCATACGCACGAGATGCCCGCTGCCTCAGCGGCTTCAGTGTCGAGCTCACCCACGGCTTTCCTCTTCGGCCCGGTAATCCTGGTGGGAGACATAGGTGATGCCGAAGTCTCCGAGCCGTTCCCGCAATCCGTAACGGTCGAGCCCGAGCTCACCGGCCCGAAAGGCCCTGCGGCTCGCCTCCTCCTTCGCGGCCCGTGCGGCGGAAAGCTCCAGTACCGCAGGCACATCCATGCGCGGCACGCAGACCACGCCGTCGTCGTCGGCGACGATCACGTCCCCGGGCCGGACCAGCCGGCCCTCGACCACGACCGGCACATTGACCGCGCCCGGCGTGGCCTTCACCGACCCCTGCGCGCTGACCGCCGTCGACCACGCGGGAAAGCCCATCGCCCGCAACTCGGCGACATCGCGGACGCCGCAGCCCAGAACGACGCCGCGCACCCCGCGACGGTGCAGCGCGGTGGCGAACAGCTCGCCGAACAGACCGTCGACCGACGGCGAATTCGTCGCCACCACAAGCACATCCCCCGGCCGGCACTGCTCGATCGCCACGTGGATCATCAGATTGTCGCCGGGCCAGCACAGCACCGTGACGGCGGTCCCGCCGATCCGGGCCCCGGGCCACGCCGGTCGCAGCCGCGGGCCGAGGTATCCGACGCGCCCCGCCGCCTCGTGGACCGTGGCGACGCCGTAGGCGCCGAGGCGTGCGGCGTCGTCGACGGACGCACGCGGGGGATCGGTCACCACAACGTTCTTCATGTCAGCACTGCCCTTCTCCGGTATGTCTCGGCTCGCCGTCGGCGATGGCGCGCAGCGCGTCGCGGGTGGCGGTCGCGATCCGCGGCCGGACGCCGAGATCGGCCAATTGCTGTGCGGCGGCGTCCATCTCCTCGGTTCGCCGGGCCGCGTGCGTGTACGTGCCGCGCACGAGCCGCTCCATGGTGTGCGCGTCGAACTTCGGGAACTCGGTGGTCATGTGCTCGCGGAACCAGTCGGCGCACCCTGCTGCCTCCGCGCCCGCGAGCGCCTCGACCACGGCGGCCGCCAAACCCTTGTAGACGACGCTGCGTAACAGCTTCCGTGAACTCGCCGCACCCACTGGGCCGTGGATCGCCTCTACGACGACACCCAGGGCGTCCATGACGGCGGCGAAACGCGCGGCGGCCGAGCCGGATACGCACATCGGCGTGCGCAGTCCCGAGCCCGGCACCGGTGCCATGATCGCGACATCGACAAGGTCCACCCCGCGTGTCTGCGCCAGTGCCGCGAGACGCGCCTTCGCCGCCGGTGCGGACGTGTTCGCCTCGGCCCACAGCGTTCCCGCGCGCAGTCGAGGCAGACAGTCGCGCAACGCCGCTTCGGCCTCGGCCGCCGTGGTCAGACTGAACACCAGCTCGGCGTCCCGGACCGCGTCGGCGTCGTCGACACGCTGCCGAACACCGTGCGGCGCGGCGACTTCCGGATCGAAGCCGCGCACATCCGCTTCGGCCGCGACGAGGTCGGCAGCGAATTCGATGCCAGCCTCGCCGAATCCGAGCACCGCGACCCGCACCGGCTCGGCATACCGCGCCTCGCTCATGCGCCGGATCTCCGGACGAGATACTGCCAGCCCGCGTCGAGCTGGGCGGGATTCCAGACCTGCTCGCGTTTGAAGCGGGTTTCGTCCTCGTCGGACCACACCCTCGGCCCGCCCGCGGCGGCCGCGAGAAGTTCTGTCCGGCAGGCACGTTCGAGCAACACCGCGTACATGACCGCCGCCCGCACGTCAGGACCGACGGTGACGGCGCCGTGGTTGGGGATCAAGATCGCGTTGGCGTCGCCGAGGCGATCGGCGAGCGAGCGGCCCAGTTCCGGCGTCGCGATCAGCGCGCCGGTCTCGGTGAAGCGCGGCAGCTGCGGATAGGTGAACGGGACCGCGTCGTGCGAGATCGGGTGCAGCTCGCGATCCAGTGACGCGAACGCCGCCAAGGCCGGTGCGTGAGTATGCACCACGCTGCCGACCTCGGGTCGCCGGGCCATGATCTCGGTGTGGATGGGGTATTCGAGGTGGCGTTTCCCGGTCCCGTCCAACACCTCTCCCGACGGGGATACCAGGACCACCTTCTCGTCATCGATCTCCTCGAATCCCCAGCCGGAAGCCTTCATCCACACCCCCGCGCCGCCGGGGTCGCGCACCGAGGCGTGGCCCCAGACCATGTCGCTGAGTCCCGCGGTGGCCAATGCCCGGCTGGCCTGCACCACCGAGTTCCTGATGTCGTCCATGTGCCTGCCTCCTAGTTCACAACGTCCGGGCCACCGCGTGTTCCAGCACGATGACCTCGGTGCCCTCAGGAGCCAAACTCCCGAGGAGGTGGTGGTGCATCCGCTGATGGACCTCGGCGAGGCCCGCCTGGTGGATCGGGATGGCGATGCGCGGCGCGACGGCGCGCAGGTAGTCGACGCCTTCACCGACCTTCATCCATGGTCCACCCGCGGGCAGGAGGAGGGTGTCCACGGCGGCGGGCGGTGGGTCGAACGCGTCGCCGGGGTGGAAGACCGCGCCCGCGATGAGATAGCCGTTGTTGTCCGAGCCGGGCAGGTCCGGGTGGACGCACGCGTGTTCGCCTCCGGTGACGGCGATCTCGATCCCGGCGAGCCGCACCGTGTCGCCGGGGTGGGTGAGGTGAGTCCGCGCCGAATAGTCGGCGAGCGCGTCGGCGGCACTGTGGCCGTGGACGATTCGCGCCGCCGGGTTGTGCTCGAGCAGCGCAGGCAGCCGGTTCGTGTCGAGGTGATCGGGGTGTGCGTGGGTGAACAGGATCAGATCGAGGTCACGCAGGTCCTCGAAATCGCGGGAGTAGCTGCCGGGGTCGATCAACACCCGAATCGGCTTGTCGCCCAGCTCGATCAGTACGCAGGCGTGTCCGTAGTGGGTGACGTTCACGGATTGACCACCGTCATCCACATCGGTTCGCTGCGGCGCTGCATTGCCTCGATCGCGGCCACGGTGTCGGCGAGCGCGAAGCGCTGGGTGATGAGCTCATCGGCGACGAGAGCGCCGGAACCCAGAAGCGTCAACACTTCTCGCGCGTCGTTGCGGGTGCACGCCCGGGTGCCGACGTAGCGCCAGCAGTTGATCATCATCGCCTGCGGGGTGAACGGCAGCGGCGTGCTGTTGGCGCCCATGTGCACCAGCGTGCCGCCGGTCGCGAGCGCGCCCATGGCCTGGCCCGTCGCCGGACCGTCCGGGATGTAGTCGAGCACGGCTTCCGCGCCCTCGGGCACGATCTCGCGCAGGCGTCGGGTGAGCCCGTTCGTCGAGGCCCAGTCGGGGAGCTCGTCCAGCGCGACGACCTCGGTGTCGACCCGCCCCGCCAGGCCGCGCACCGCGTCGAGCCGCTGTGCGTCGCGCGCGACCAGCACCAGGCGGCCGACGCCGAAGTGCTCGGCGAGTTTGATGGTCGCGGTGCCCATGGTGCCGGTGGCCGCGGTGACCACCACGGTCGAACCCAGCGAGGGCTCAGCGCATTTCAGCGCGCGCACCGCGTTGGCCAGATCGTGCACCTTGGCGCCGACGTCGAAGCCGACCCGGTCGGGCAGCGGGTCGATCAGCCAGTGCGGGACGCGGACGTACTCGGCGAGGCCGCCGTTGTGGTACTCGTCGTACAGCGGCAGCGCCCGGTTTCCGAAGGCGGCGTGGCCGACCATCGCCTGCTGCGCGCACATCATGTCGCGGTCGGTGCGGCAGTATCCGCAGTCGCGGCAGTTCAGGTTCGGGTGCATCCGCACGCGGTCGCCGATCGCGACGTCGGTGACCTCGGCGCCGATCGCCGTCACCGTGCCCGCGGCCTCGTGGCCGAGGGTGGTCGGAAGGTGTTTGAACGCACCGGATTCCAGCAGCCGCATCATGCCGGTCGCCAATCCGGCGGAGGCGACCTGGACGACCACGTCGACCGGGCCCGGTTCCGGAACCGGAATCTGTTCGAGAACAAGGGCGTTCGAGCTGTGATGGGCGCGGGCGGCGAGCATGGTGGTCATCGGTCGGCCTCTCCGGTGGCGGACGCCAGCCGTTGCGGTGAATAGGGGTCGGCGGTGCGGGCGGTCTCGGCGACCTGGGGAAGTTCTCGGTGCGACAGCAGCGTGATGTACTGCCCGGCTTCGATGTTCACGTTGGCGTGCGCGACGCCGAGGGGGATGCGCACGAAATCGCCCGGGCCGAGATCGACGATGCCGCGCTGGGTGATCAGCGTGCGGCGCCCGCTCGCCTGGTATTGGATCTCGTCGGCGTCGAGGGTGCGGCGGTAGCGACGCGGCGCGCCGGGCTCGACAGTGACTGTGCCGAGCCGCATCTTCGGCACCTCGTACAGCCAGGTCCGGCCGGGCTCGTCGCCGCCGCGCAGGACGGCCATCCGCTCCCGCTCCTGATGGACTCGGTCGAGCAGCAACTGCTCGTCGACGGGGAACATGGTGATGTCGTGGCCGTGCGCGCCCATGCACTGGGTGACCGATTCGTTGACCGGGCCGGGCTCCCAGCCGGGGAACGGCGGCGAAACCGGTTGCGAGGTACGCACTCCCGCGACGAGCTCGGTCGCCGGGGCCGCGAGGTAGAACAGGAGATGGCTGTCCTGCCGGCCGTAGTTGTCGTGGGCGACGCCGCGCGGGATGCGGGAGAACTCGCCGGGCTGGAACTCGATGATGCCGAGCTCGCTCAGCAGTGTGCGTTCGCCGGCGATCTGGTAGCCGATCTCCTCGACGTCGCAGTTGCGATGGTAGAACGGCTGTCTGCCGTTCATCGTCTGCCATTCGACGCGGCTCTCGTCGTTCTCGTAGACGCCGCGGGGTGGGGCGAACGGCCGGGGCTCGTACTGCTGCGGGAAGTGCACCACGGTCAGCGGCGGGTGATCGCTCCACAGCTGCTTGCCGCCTCGGCCGGGATGCGGCGGGGAGAGCAGCAGATGCTCGTCACGCTCGACGCTGTACAGCGGTTGATCGGATCCCATGACCACGACGTCCTCGACGACATGCATGGAGACCTCCTTGTCTCTTTAATCAAATTGCGGCGCTGCGGTTGTCAGGTCGACGGCAGCGCGCGGTAGTAACGCTCGGCGCCCGGGTGCAGCGGAATGGGCGTGCGCCCCATGGTGATCGGGTCCAACGGGTAGGTGATGGGGCTGCGCTCCGGCGGCAGGTGCCGGTATTGCCGTTCGATGACGGCGCGGGTCTCGCCGAGGATCCAGGCGATCGCGTAGGCGACGTCGTCGGGCAGGTCGTCGCGGGTGAGCATCAGGAAGTCGGAGAAGTCCAGCGTGCGAAACGCGCTGCGGCCGGGGAAGAATCCGTCGGCCACCGTGGCGGCGGGCCAGCCGAAGTCGTCGGCGAGTCCGGCGAGCACCTCCGGCTCGACCTCCAGGAAGTCGAAGTCCGGGCCGAACTGCTGCCAGTGCGGCAGCATGACCGCCTCGTGCACGATGACGTTCGCGCGACCGGACAGCATATGGTCGAAGGACTCGAAAGGGCGCTCGTCCTCCAGGAACTCACCACCCCAGCCGACCACGTCGATCCCGGCCCGGGCGAGCAGCAGGTGGGCGGAGAGGCCGACGAGATTCACGCCGTCGTCGATCGAGGTCGCCACCGTCAGCCGTGGTTTGCGCTCCCGCAGTTCGGCGAATGTCGGTGCGCCGAGCGACTTGTGGACGGCGACGACGAGACGATCCCGTTGCGGCACGGTGCCCAGTGCCCGGAGTTCTGGGTAGAACTCGTCGCTGTACACGCCGCGTCCATCCAGCGCGGCCGCCGCGAAGGCGGCCGGCGTCGTCAGCGCGATATCGACCTCGCCGCGGCCGACGGCGCGCACCGAGTCGGCGCCGCCGCGCCCGTTCCAGATGGCGATGCGCGTGTGCGGGCCGCTGCGGTCGGTGAGCTCCTGGGAGACCCATCCGCAGACCCGGTGCAGGTTCGCGGTTCCCCAGTCGCCCTTGAGGTGCAGGGTCAGCGAGCGTCGCAGGCGGGGTTCCTCGGGGCGGGTCACGACAGCCGGTCCGTCACGTGCGGGTAGTGGCGCACGAACGCCTCGCTCCGGGTGCCCTGGCGCACACCGAGATTCGGGCCGGCGTTGCGCTCGAGCTGCATGCCGCGGCGGGCGGCGAGATCCTCGTAGTAGGTCCACATGTGTTGCTGCGCACCGAGACAGCGCATCGCGTCGCGCTTGGTGTCGAACACCTCGGTGATGTCCAGCAACACATCTGGGCGGAACCCCGACATCTCGGATTGATGAGGTTCGAAACTGAACACCGGCGGCGCGCCGAGCGGGTCGCCGGGCGCGTCGTAACCGACGGCCTGGGCGAGGATTCGGGCGTTCATCGCCATGCGCGCGGCGGCCGGATGGTCGCCGTTGTAGGGGTCGACCAGGGTGTGGGTGAGCACCGCCGTCGGGGTGGTCTCGCGGTAGATGCGCACCAGGGAGTCGACCAGTTCGGGCGATTCGACCAGCGGGTAGTCGCCCGCGTCCAGGAAGCGGATGTCGGCGCCGAGCACCTCGGCCGCGCGCTCCGCCTCGCCCCGGCGCAGCTGTTTGATCTCGTCCAGCTTCTTGCCCTCGCGCCAGGCCTTCGCGGACTCGCCGCGTTCGCCGAAGCTCAAGCAGGCCACCGTGACTCGCGCGCCACGCGCGGCGGCCAGTGCGATGGCCCCGCCCGCCCGCCAGACGAAGTCGCCCGCGTGGGCGCTGATCACCAGCAGCGATTCGAATGTGTTCTCGGCCATCGGCCCACCTCACTCGTGCACAACCGGCCCGTGCGGGCCGGTGGACGTCCTCATCGCGCGTCCGTCCACCACCGTAAACGTATGTGAACAGAATCGTCAACAATTTCATCGACAAATTGCCGCGCGAAGTGAAAGGCCTTGTTACCAGCGTCTTTCCGGAAGCGGCTGTTCAGTCCGGGTCGCCGAGGGCGGCGATGACGCTGTCCAGATGGTCGCGCATGGCGCGCTCGGCCGCGGCCGCGTCGCCGGCGATCACCGCGTCCACCACCGCGAGATGCTCGCCGAGCGAGACCTGCGGGCGCCCCGCCCGCAGCGACAACTGGAACTGATGGCGCACGATCTGCGCGTTGAGACGATCGATGAGGTCGGCCGCCGTCGCCTGCCCGGCGATCTCGGCGAGCGCGCCGTGCAGCTCGTGGTTGAGGCTCGAGTACTCCAGCGGCTCGCCGTCGCGCACCGAGGCCGTCAGCCGCTGCGCGTAGTCGCGCAGTCGCTCGATGTCCGCCGGCTCGGCCCGCTCCGCCGCCTTGGCGGCGATCAGCCCCTCCAGCACCTTGCGGCACTCGAGGATCTCCACCGCCTGCTGCCGCGATACCGTACGCACTCTGGCGCCCCGGTTGTGGATCCGTTCGATGAGTCCCTCGGTGATGAGTTCATCGATCGCCGCGCGCACGCTGCCCCGCGTCACCCCGAACTGCTCGACCAGCTCCGCCTCGACCAACCGCTGCCCGGGCACCACCGCGCCCCGCCGGATGACCTGGCGAAGCCGATCCACCGCAATGGCTTTGCCCTGCGCTCCCCGCGCGAGCTCGCTGCGCTCCGACACTGACCGCCCCGTCCTGAGTTATCCGGCAACCATATTGTCGGGAATTATGCCAAAGATATTGGCAACAATTTTGCTACCGCGGCCGTTCCTGGTGGCCGAGCTGCCGCGAGATGGCTCGCGCGACCGCGACCACCGCGGGGCGCAGCGAGGCCGCGTCCGCCGAACCCAAGGGAGCGACCACCGACAGCGCGGCGACCACCGCGCGGCGAGCGCCGATGACCGGCGCGGCCACCGAGACCATCGGGTCCGGGAACGGGCGTGTGGTCATCGCGATGCCCTCCGTGCGCACCTGGGCCAGCAGTCGCCGCAGCTCTTGCGGCGAGCGCACCACATTCTCCGGTTGCAGCGAGAGATCCCCGGCGAGCACCTCGTCCTGCACCTCGCCCGGCGCGTGCGCGAGCAGCGCGAGGCCGACGCCGGTGGCGTGCAACGGCATTCGCCCGCCCACCCGATACATCACCCGGCCCGCCTGATGCGCCGAGAGGCGCTCGATCAGCACGGCCTCGTGGCCGTCGCGCACCGCCAGCAGCACGTGCTGGCCGGTCGCCAGGTGCAGATCCTCGAGGTAGGGCAGGGCGAGGGCGCGCAGGCCGTGGCTGCGCGGGGCGAGGGAGGCGATCTCGTAGAGGCGCAGGCCGATGACGTAGCGGCCCTCGGCGGTGCGCTCCAGCGCGCCGAGCTCCACCAGCCTGGTCGCCATGCGCAGTGCGGTCGACTTGGGCAGGCCGCTGCGCACGCTCAGCGAGGTCAGCGACAGGCTGTCCTCGGCCGCGGAGAACGCGCCCAGCACCCGGAACGCGCGGTCCAGCACCGGCTCTCCCGCGTGCTTGGCCGGTACCGCTGAACCCTCGTCGACCACGACTTCACTCCCATTTGTGCCACTGAGTGGAATAGCGCGACTGTGACGGCTACCACGGGACAAAAGATAGGTCATCGCTTCGAGTCCGGCTCCCGCCGCCCGCGGACCACCGATCGGACTCGCTCGACCGCGCCCAGTTACGTCGCCGCAACGCTGGCGGCGACCCCGCGGGTAGTCGGCCCACACCCACGCGACGAAAGGCACACCACGATGCGCATCGCCAACTACA
Organism: Nocardia tenerifensis NBRC 101015; assembly: GCF_000308715.1. Taxonomy (GTDB): domain Bacteria; phylum Actinomycetota; class Actinomycetes; order Mycobacteriales; family Mycobacteriaceae; genus Nocardia; species Nocardia tenerifensis. The sequence continues at coordinate 26,599 of NZ_BAGH01000603.1, read as the reverse complement.
ACGAACGAGCCGCCCTGCTCGTCGGGCCGCGGGCGGAGCCGCGCGTCCTCGACATCGCGGCAATTTCCGACGGTCGATTCGGCCCCGACCTGCCCGCGCTGTACCGCGATTGGGCCGACTTCCTCGGTTGGACAGCCTCCCTGAGCACCGACAGTCAGGGGATTCCGCTCGATCGGCGGCTGCTCGGCGCGCCCTCCCCGTCGCCCAGGCAGGTCTTCGCCGTCGGGCTCAACTATCACGCGCACGCCGCCGAGTCCGGCTTCGCCTCGCCGACCGATCTGCCGCCGGTGTTCACCAAGTACGTCTCCGCCTTTACCGGCCCCGACACCGAGGTCACGCTGCCGGAGGGGGGAAACGTCGACTGGGAGGTCGAACTCGTCGTGGTGATCGGCCGCGAGGGGCGTCGCGTCGACGCGAGCGCGGCCTGGGGGCACGTCGCGGGACTCACCGTCGGACAGGACATCTCCGAGCGGGTGTCCCAACTGCGCGGACCCGCACCGCAATTCGGGCTCGGCAAGTCGTTCCCCGGCTTCGCGCCGCAGGGGCCGTGGCTGGTCACGCCGGACGAGTTCGACGACCCCGGCGATCTCGAGCTCGGCTGCACGCTGGACGGCGAGGAGGTGCAGAAGGGGCGCACCCGCGACCTCATTTTCGATGTCCCCGCGTTGATCTCGGCGCTGTCCCGCACCGTCACGCTCTACCCGGGCGACGTCGTCTTCACCGGCACGCCGTCGGGCGTCGGCGTCGGCCGAGACCCGCAGCGGTTCGTTCAGCCGGGACAGCGGCTGCACAGCTGGATCGAGGGCATCGGCGAACTGAACCAAACCTTCCGGCCCGCAACGGAAACGGAGTAGTCATGGCCCTGCACGGACTCGCCCAGGTCAGCATCGGGGTGCCCAATGTCGCCGAGACCATCGGCTACTACACCGAATTCGGGCTCGAGCACCGCGGCGCGGGAGTCTTCGCCACCAGCGCGGGCGGCGATCAGTTGCGCATCGCCCACGCCCCGACTCGTCGCCTACTCGAACTCACCGTCGCCGCGGACACCTCCGACGACATCGCCGCGACCGCGCGCAGGCTCGCCGCCCACGGCGTCCCCGTCGAGCAGCGCGCCGACGCGGTACGCGCGATCGAGCCGGTGACCGGCACGCCCGTCGTCGTCGCCGTCCGGCCGCGCGTCCACGTCGACCCGCCGGTGGCCCGCCCGCTCTACAACGGACCGGACCGGATAGACCGTTGGGGGAGAGCGCCTTTCCTCACCCGCACCGAGCCGGTCCGGCCGCGCAAGCTCGGCCACGTCGTCATCGGCAGCACCGACCTGCACACCACGCGCCAGTTCTTCACCGACGGCCTCGGCTTCAAGATCAGCGATTACATGGGGGACAAGGCGGCGTTCCTGCGGTGCTCGGTCGAGCACCACAATGTGCTCGTCATGGCCGCGCCCGTCGACTTCATGCACCACACGAGCTGGCAGGTCGACGACGTCGACGAGGTCGGGCGCGGCGCGCAGGCGATGCTCACCGAGCATCCCGAGCGCCACACCTGGGGGCTCGGCCGGCACTTCGCGGGCGCGAACTTCTTCTGGTATCTCAAGGATCCGGCGGGCAACTTCTCCGAGTACTACTCCGACATGGACACCATTCCCGAGGACGAGCTGTGGTCCCCGCAGGTGCTCGAGGGGCTGCAAGGGCTGTACGCGTGGGGTCCGCCGCCTCCGCCCTCGTTCCTGGAGCCCGACGATCTCGCCGCGCTGATGACCGGGGCGCACTCCACTCGCGGGTGACGTAAACGATGTCTACCGAAGGAATTTGAACGTGTTCGAGCACATCCCCGTCTTGGTCGTGGGTGGCGGCCCCGCCGGTTTGGCGACCGCCGCGGAGCTCGCGCATCACGGTGTGCGCTCCCTGGTGGTCGAGCCCCGGCAGGACGTGTCGTGGCTGCGGCCCCGCGCCAAGACCACCTCCGCGCGGACGATGGAGCTGTTCCGCCGCTGGGGACTGGCCGAGACCGTGCGTGCCCGCGCCGCGCTACCCGTGTCGTGGTCGGATCAGGCGGTGTTCACCACCGGGCTGCTGAATCGCGAAATCACCCGATTTCATGGGTGTTTCGGGCTCGACCTGACCGGTGACGATCTCGTCGCGGAGCCCGGGCAGCAGGTGAGCCAGCCGACTATCGAGCGAGTGCTGCGGGAGGCGGTGACCGGCTCGATCTCGGAGCTGCGCCTCGGGTGGTCGGCGACCGCACTGTCCGAGGACCCGGCGGGCGTGACCGCCGTCCTGTCCGGACCGGACGGAGAGGCGGGTACCGTCCGCGCCGACTACGTCGTCGGTGCGGACGGCGCGTGGAGTACCGTGCGCGCCGCCATCGGGGCCGAATACGAAGGCAGCGCGGACGAACGCCCCAACTTCAATATCGTTTTTCGCGCGCCCGGCCTCGCCGAGCGGGTGCCGCACGGGCCCGCGGTGCACTACTGGGTCCTGCATCCCGAGCAGCCGGGTCTGGTCGGACGGTTGGACCTGGAAGACACCTGGTGGTGCATCGCCCAGGGCGTCACCGCCGAGGACGGCGAGCGAGATCCCCTGCGGATCGTCCGGGCGTTGGTCGGCGCGGACATCGACGCCGAGATCATCGCCACCGATCCGTGGAAAGCCAAGCTGCTCTTGGCCGATCGGTACGGCACCGATCGGGTGTTCCTCGCCGGCGACGCCGCGCACCTCAATCCGCCCTGGGGCGGGCACGGTTTCAACACCGGCATCGGCGACGCGGTCAACCTCGGTTGGAAGCTCGCGGCGGTGCTCAACGGCTGGGCGCCGACGGAATTGCTCGCGAGCTACGAGACCGAACGCAAACCCGTTGCGGCACAGACGATCGCCGAAGCGGCGCGGAATATGGCCACGCTCGCGCCCGAACTGACCGATGAACGGTTGGCCGGGACCGAGGCCGAGTTCGAGTCGATCCGTCCCGCGGTCGCCGCCGCCGTTCAGCGGGCCAAGGACGGCGAATTCCACAGTCTGGACCTCGTTCTCGGCTACAGCTATCGGGGATCGCCGCTCGTCATCGGCGAGGCGGGCGGCCGGCTGCCGCACCGATGGCTCGGGCCCGGCGACTCGCTCTACGATCACCTCGGCGACGAGTTCTCCCTCGTCGGAGACCTGACCGAGCCGATCGTCGCCGCGTTCGCCGAAGCCGCTGCGGCCGAGGGCATCCCGCTGAAGCTGGTTGATCATCCGGCGACCGGTCTCGCGCTCGTCCGGCCCGATCAACACGTCGCCTGGGCCGGCGACGACCCCCGCGATCCTCGGGAGGTGTTGCGGCGGGCGATCGGTCATCCGTCGCCGCACCTGGTCGCCACCAGTCACCACGCACACCTGGTCACAGACAAGGAAGTCCCATGACCACATCCCTGCCCGCGCCCCGACGACAAGCGGTCGTCCTGATTCTGGCCTGCGCCATCCTGTTCGTCGACGGCTATGACCTGTTCACCCTCGGCACCATCGGCCCGAGCCTGCTGCACGATCGGTCCTGGGGCGCGAGCCCCGCCACCCTCGGAACCCTCGGCAGCATCACCGCCCTCGGCATGCCGATCGGCTCCATCCTCGCGGGCTGGGCCGCCGATCGGTGGGGGCGGCGCACGCCGATGGTCGTCGCCGTCTGCTGGATATCGGCGTCCATGCTCGCCGCCGCCTTCGTGTCCGACCTGCAAACGCTCAGTGCCGCAAGGTTTTGCACCGGTATCGGCATCGGCGCGCTCGCGCCGCTGGTGAGCGCGTTCGTCACCGACGGGGCGCCCGCGCACCGGCGCACCCTGCACCTGGCGATCGCGCTCGGCTCCATCGGCGTCGGCGGCACCGCCTCGGCGTTCCTCGGCCGATTGCTGTTGCCGGATCATCACTTTCAGACCCTGTTCCTCATCGGCGCCGTGCCGATCCTGCTCGCGCCGGTGATCTGGCGGTGGGTGCCCGCCGAAGCGCCGCATCGTCGCGAAGACGCAGCGCCCGAACGCGTTTCGACGCTGCTCTCGCCGCGTATCCGCCGCGACACCATCCTGTTCTGGATCGCGACCTTCATGAGCATGGCGCTGGTGTACAGCACCACCGCGTGGCTGCCGACGATCATGATGAAGAACGGATACAACCTCAGCTCGTCGCTCGAGTTCCTGATCGCCTTCACCATCGGCGCCAGCCTCGGCGGCCTCGGCGCCGCCGTGTTCGCCGACCGCGGCAAACTCAAACTGGTCACCATGGGCACCTTCGCCCTCGCGGCCGTCGCCCTGCTCACCCTCAGCACCAACCAGCCGCGCCCGCTGCTGCTCATCGTCTCCGCGCTAGCCGGCCTGGGCTCCCTCGGCTGCCAGAACATGGTCATAGCCGCCATGAGCGCCTACTATCCACCCCGCCTCCGCGGCACCGCACTGGGTTTCGGCCTCGGCGTCGGCCGCCTCGGCGCCATAGCCGGCCCCACCTACCTCTCCCTCGCCACCACCCTGATCGCGTCCCCCCGAGCCGGCTTCCTAGCCTTCACCATCCCCGCCCTCCTAGGCGCCGCCACCACCTCCTTCCTCCCCCGAACCCTCACACCCCCCGAGTCCATCACCCCACCAGCCCCCCTCCTCCACCAACCCACAACCCACCCGATACCAGACTGACCGGCGCCGCCCTCGACCCCCGTCGCGAGGGGCGGCCACGCAGAACGCTTACCGTCGAATCATCGATACCTGTCCACATTTCGCCGGTGCGATGAAGTTCGGCGGCTCGCTTCCGCAGGACGCCGAACCATCTATCCGCCACTGTTTCTGGTATCAGTCGAACCGAGGAATCGTCAGGAAACCTCACTTGCCCCTACCGGCCTCCGGTCCGACAGGGCTCGCTTGCACCCCGTTGCGACTCGGCCCCCGGAGGTTATCCGGCTAATCGAACTCGGACCACCGAAGAGTTGGTTGGTGTAGCTGATGAAGCGGATTGCGTGGAGTGTAGGCATTGTGGTGGTTGGTCTGGCTCTGCCCGGCTGTGGTGACGACGCCGCGACGGCCAAGGGTTGGCGTGATATCGATTTGTGCGCACTGGTCGACAAGGCGCAGGTGGAGGCGCTGTCTTACAACTCGAGTGGCGATGTGACTGCCCCGCAGCGCGTCGACCGCACTAAAACGGCGGCCGCGGATGTCGACAGCATCGGTTGCCGTTGGGGGGATTACGTGACGGTCAGCCTGACCGATCGCAACTATGGCCCGGACTCGCCGGTGCGTCGCATGGAGCCTGCCATGCTGCCTGTCCTGCGCACCATGGACGTGGCCGGGAAATCGGCGTTGGTCACGGAGGAAAAAGGCGGAACTTGCAACGCCTCCGTTTTCTACGACGACGCGAGGCTGAGTGTGACGATCGCGCCGGCGACCACCAAGCGAACGGTCGACTTGGACGACACGTCGACGGCCAGTTGCGACGCCCAACAGCCGCTGATCAAGTCCATTCTCGACCGAGTGAAACTCTCTTGAGCACACCGTGCTCGTTCGGCTTGACTGTACGGCCATTGCTCTGTGCCGATTAGAGGTCGCGTTCGAGCGTCAGCTCGTATACCGCTCGTGATCTGCCCGGTCCCTTGAAGTCGGTGATGATCGAGATGTCGCCAATGGTGTTGTCGCCGGGGAGGTTTCGGAAGCCGAGGGCTGACCAGGTGTGGTGGGCGGCGGGGTTGTCTGGTTCGGAGGTGAGGTAGAGGCGGCGGCAACCGAGGTCGGCTGCGCACTGGCGCACGTGGGCGAGCAGTGCCTTGGTGATGCCGCGTCGGCGGTGGTCGGGGTGGACCATTACGTCCTGGATGTACATCTCGTGTGGGTCGTCCTGGCTGCGGAAGGCGGTCGTCGCGCCTACCAGCCGCCCATCGAGGGTGGCCACGGGGCAGGTGGAGGAGAACAGGTGCGCGTACAGCCAGTAGTCGGAGTGGGTGCGCGGGGTGATGTAGGGCGCGCCCCACTGCATCAAGGCGATCAGCTCGGGGATCATCTGCTGGCGCAGCGGCTGGATAATCATCGGATCAGGGTGTCACCCTTCTCGACCGCGACTGTGCCGGGGATGTTGCGCGTGAACCCGATACGGGCAATCCGCCGAAATCCCGACGGGCACCAGGGTGTATCTGGTAAAACATCGGCCGGGTAGCTGCCGGCGGTGGGTTCCGGTGGCGGGAGTGGGTGAGCCCCGTTTCGCGCGTTCGGCGGGGAGGCGTTCGCATGCACGGCGGGCCGCGAAGGTGCTGTATACGGGCCCTGGATTCGCACAGTTCGGTTACCTCTAGGAGAGCCGCTCGTGTCCGTATACCTGTACCGCTGGGGCAGATTCGCGTTCCGCCGCAAGTGGATCGTGCTGCCGGTCTGGCTCGTCCTCCTCGTCCTGCTCGGTATCGCGGGCAGCCTGTTGAGCGAGCCGATGAGCGACGAGTTCAGCATGCCGGCGCTGCCGTCGGAACGCGCGACCGAGATCCTGGACCGGCAGTTCCCCGGCATGTCCGCGCAGTTCGGAATCGACGCCGTCAGCGGCACGTACGTCATCAAGGCGCGCGACGGCACCAAGCTCACCGACAAGAACAACAGCGCCGCCATCGACGCGTTGATCGCCGACCTGAAAACGCTGGCGGTCGAGGACGGCAAGCGCAGGCTCGTCACCGAGAAAGACGCCGCGGCACTGAAGAACCCGGTCGACGCCGCCAAGGCGATGGGTTGCCTGGACAAGCCGGATCCGACGCTGTGCTCCGGCGCGCCGCTCAACGTACTGAGCAAGGACGCCCCGGCCACCGTCGCCGTGCTGACGGTGCCGTTCGACATCGCCGCGTCGATGGACATCGGCCAGGAAGAACGGCACGCCGCCTACGATGTCGCGCGCCCGGCCCGCGAGCGCGGCCTGACCGTCGAACTCGGCGGAGCCATCGAGCAGAAGCAGGAGCAGCCGAGCGGGCGGGCCGAGATGATCGGCATGGGCGTGGCGCTGGTCGTCATGGTGATCGCCTTCGGCGCCGTCGTGGCCGCGTTCGTGCCGATCATCACCGCCGTCGCCGGGCTCAGCGCGGCCATGCTGGTGATCGCGGTGAGCACCTCGATCATCGAGATACCCAGTTTCACCACGTTTCTGGCGTCGATGATCGGTATCGCGCTGTCCATCGACTACGCGCTGTTCATCGTCTCCCGCTACAAGCACGAGCTGCGCGTCGCGCCGAGTCCCGAAGAGGCGGCGGGCATTTCGGTCGGGACCGCCGGATCCGCGGTGGTGTTCGCCGGTCTCACCGTCATCGTCGCCCTCGGCGCGCTGAGCATCGTCGGGGTCAACTTCCTGACCTTCATGGGTCTCGGCGGCGCGGTCGCGGCCTGTTTCGCCGTGCTCACCGCCGTCACCCTCATGCCCGCGCTGCTCGGCGCCTTCGGCCGCTTCCTGTTCACACCGAAGCTGCCGCTGGTGGCCCGGCACGACCCGGAGGACGACACCTCCGTCACCAACGGCATGCGGGTCGGCCGCCTGATCGGCAAACGTCCGTGGGTCGCGCTGCTCATCGCGGTGGCGGCGCTGGCCGCGCTGGCCACCCCGGCGCTCGACCTGCAGTTGGGTCTGCCCGGCGACGACAGCTACCCGGTCGGCTCCACGGTCCGGCAGGCCTACGACATCCGGACGGCGGGTTTCGGCGAGGGCAGCAACGGCGTGCTGACCGTGGTCGCCGATCTGACGAATGTGCCTGCGGGCCAACGTGAAACGGCGGTGACCGCGCTGCGCGACCGGCTCGCCGAGTTCCCGGAGATGGACTACGTCACCACGCCGCAGTTCAGTGCGAACGGTCTCGGCGCGATGCTCGACGGCGTCCCGAGGTCGGGGCCGAACAACCAGCACACCAAGGACCTCGTGCGCGATGCCCGCGCGGCCGAAGGCGAACTCGCGCAGCGGTACGGCCTCGCGTACGGCATCACCGGCACCACCGCCATCTACGCCGACATGGACCACGTCCTGCTCGGCAAGATCGTCCCCTATCTGGCCATCGTGGCGGGCGCGGCCTTCCTCCTTCTGATCTTGGTCTTCCGGTCCATCCTCGTCCCGTTCACCGCGGCGCTTGGCTTCCTGCTGTCCATGGCGGCCACCTTCGGCGCGACCGTATTGATCTTCCAGAAGGGCACTTTCGGCCTGATCGCCGATCCGCGGCCGATCATCAGCTTCCTGCCGATCATGTTGATCGGCTTGGTGTTCGGGCTCGCCATGGACTATCAGGTGTTCCTGGTGACCCGCATGCGCGAGGAGTACGTGCACGGCAAGTCGCCGCGGGACGCCATGGTCGCCGGCTACCACCACGGCGCCCGGGTCGTCACGTCGGCGGCGATCATCATGATCTCGGTGTTCGGCTCGTTCCTGCTGGAATCCGACCTCACCGCAAAGTCCATGGGCTTCGCGCTGGCCTGCGGTGTGGCCATCGACGCGTTCGTCGTGCGCATGGTGCTGGTCCCGGCGCTACTGGCGATCATAGGGCGGCGAGCCTGGTGGATTCCGAAGTGGCTCAACAGAATTCTGCCGGATATCGATGTGGAGGGGGCGAAACTGCGGCAGGCCCAGCCGCTCGTCGCCGAGCAGCCTGCGGAGCCCGCCGAAGAAGTTGCCGCGCACGCAATCTCCGAGCCGGAGCCGATGGTCGCCGCACGATCCGCCGCGAATGGCGTTGGGCTGCACGAGGTATCAGGAGTCGCCATCGACCTGCCGGGCGACAGAACGATCGGCGGCTGTATCCGCCGGGACGACGGACGCCCCGTACCGGACGCGGCGCTGACGCTGATCGACCAACGCGGGCAACAAGTTTCGCGCACCACCGGCGACAAGGACGGCGCATACCTCATCGAGCCGCCCTCGGCGGGCAGCTACGTCCTGATCGTCGCGGCGACCGGGCAGCAACCGGCCGCGGTGAACGTCACCGCCGTGGACGACGGCCCGCACCACGTCGACATCACGCTGCGGGGCGCAGGCGAGCTGTCGGGCGTGGTGCGCACCGCCGCGCGCGAGCCGGTCGCCGGCGCCACGGTCACCGTGACCGATCTCGACGGTGCCGTGGTCGGCGCCGCCGTGACGGCCGCGGACGGCGCCTACGCCTGCCGGGGCGTGCTGGCCGGAACCTACACACTGGTCGCGGTCGCCGACCGAATGCGCCCTGCCGCAACGACATTGACCGTGCCGGAGAGCGGCCGCCTGTCCTTCGACGTGGAGCTGGCCCCCATGGCGATGCTGTGGGGCACGGTGCGCGCCGACGGCCGTGCGGTCCACGACGCCAGGGTCACCGTGCTCGACTGGTCCGGCGCGCCCATCAGCACCACCCGGACCGACGCGCAGGGCCGCTACCGGGTGACCGACCTGCCCGAGGGCGAGTACACCGTCGTGGCCCGCGGCTATCCGCTGGTGACCAGCCAGGTGACCATCAACGGCAGCCAGGTCGACCATGACATCCGGCTGTGCTTCGCCGCCGACGAGTGAACGAAACCGGTTGCGCTACCGTGTCGTCGCGACCACCGGGCCGTCATAGTCCTGGTCGCCCGTCGCGGTCGGCAGGTCGGCCCGGCTGCTGATGCCGAGCTTGCGATACACCTTGGTCAGGTGCTGTTCGACGGTGCTGACCGTGATGAACAGCCGGCGGCTGATATCGCGATTGGTGTAGCCGAGGGCCGCCAATTCGGCGACCCGTCGTTGCGCGTCGCTGAGCGTCGGCGCGGCGTCCTGGCGCTCGTCGGCTCCCTCCTCCTCCGCTCGCCCCTCCGCCATCAGCAGGAACAGCACCCCCGACTGGTGGGTCTTCATCTCCTGCGTCGCGCGCCGCGCCACCGCCCGAGCCTGTTCGAGCTCGCCGACCTCCTGATAGACCTGGCTCAGTTCCGACAGTGCCGTGGCCAGTTCCAGCCGGTCACCCGGCCCGCGCAGGCAGTCGACGGATTGTCGCAGCAGCGCCACCCGCTGCTGCGGCGGACTGCACGCGGCCAGTACCCGCAGCGCGACACCGCGTGTGTGCCGATCCAACGGCACCCGCTGGTTCAGCTGCTGTCGCACCAAACCCCGGGCCACCGCGTTGTGCCCGAGCCGCCGGTTGGCCTCGGCCAGGTCGACCCGCCACGGAATGAAGGCGGGCACATCCAGCTCCCACTCGCGCATCAACCGGCCACATGTCTGGAAATCGCGCACCGCCGCCAGCACGCGATCGGTCGCGAGGTGGTATCTGCCGCGGGCGTGCAGGTAGGTCAGCCCCGTCACGGTGCCGAACATGGTGTCGGGCACGGGAATCGCGGCCGCGGCGTCGGCGGCCTGCACGTTGCCCATGAGGGTGTTGGCCAGCAAGATCGTGGTCAGGGGGTTGCCGATGAGGGCGCCCCAGCCTTCGACGGGCAGCAGCGCCAACGCGGATTCGGCCTGCAGCGCCGCCGACGCCGGATCGCCGCGCCGCAGCAGCACCCCGGCGCGCAGCGCGGTCAGCACCGCCTGCCAGGTAAGGAACTTGCGCCGGACCGCGTCGTCGATGAGCCGGTCGCAGGCGGCGACGGCCTGGTCGAACCGGTCGTCGGCGACCAGCGCCATGATCGCCGCGGCGACGACCTCCAACTCCATGTCGTCGAGCCGGCAGCTCCGCAGCACCTGCTCCGCGCTCGCGGTGGCGGCCGCGCTCGCGCCGTGGGTGAGCACCGTGCTCAACGTGTTCGCCGCCACGGTCCACGGCTCGTCGCCGACCCGCGACGGATTGCCGAACTCCGGAAACCCTTCCTGCCCAGGCCCGTACACCCAGAGTCGCGCGGTACGGATCTGCGCCGCGACGGGTCCGTCCTGCGAGCCGATCAACGGCGGCAGCGCGGTCAGGCACTTCGCGACGATCTCCTTCTCGCCGTTCCAGAGCGCGCAGCGCAGCACCGCGAGCACGTCGCGGGCCTGCAGTTCGCCGCGGTCGAGCGGGCCGTGCAGGGTGGACGCGTACCTGGTCGCGATCGACGGATTCCTGCGCCCGTGCAGCAGGACGAGCTTGCTGGTCATCCGGATCCTGTGGGGATCGGAGGCGCCGGTCAACGCCAATTCGAGGCAGCGGGTGGCGAACTCGATGTCCTCGTCGGCCTCCGCCTGATCGGCGGCGAGGCGCAGCACCCGCACCGCCCACGGGGTCGGCGCGCTGCCCGCCGCCAGCAGCCGCGTCGCGATGGTTCCGCAGGACGCGGCGCGTTGGTACTGCAGCTCGGCGGTCCGTATCTGTAGTTCGTTGGTCCGATCCGCGGACAGGCTCGCCAGCAGGACCTGCTCGGCGACCGGGTGCCGGACGCGGCCGTCGCGCAGCAGGCCCATGCAGGTGAGCATGATGCTCGCCTGCTCGACGACGTTCTGATTGATGTCGGTGATGCGGGCGACCGTGTCGGTGGTGGCGTCGGCGCCGAGCACGGCGACGGCGTGCATCACCTCGATCAGCTGCGGCGCCAACCGGCAGACGAAGCCGATCACGGCCTCCCGATACTTCCGGCCGACCGTGGGCTGGGCGGCATCGCCCGAATCGCCGCTCGCCGAACCGAAGTGCGCCTGGTCCTCGGCCAGCGCCGAGAGCAGCAGCGGATGCCCGCCGGTCAGTTCGTGCCACGCCGGGGCCTGCCGCTCGGCGGTCGCCCGATCCATCCACTGGGTGAGCATGTTCACCACCTCGGCGGTCGACCAGCGCTCGAGCCGCACCGAACGGTGCGGGTGTCGCACGACCGCCGCGTGCCCGACCGACCAGGACGCGGAATAGGGTTCGCGCTCGGCGATGACGAGCAGTATGCGCGAGGAGGTTATCCGCCGTTGGACGGCGAGCAGGAGTTGCAGGGATTCGTCGTCGATGAACTGGATGTCGTCGACGCAGATCACCACCGGCCGGGTCCTGGCGAGATTGTGCAGCACACTGGATATCTCGCGGATCCGCCGCGCGTTTTCCGCAGGCCGATCGCTGGCGTCGCCGCCGTCCGGCGGTTCGGTGAAGTCCAGCAGCGTGGTGACGCGTTCGGTCGCCTCGTCGGGCAGTATCGAGTTGCCGAACAATTGACCGATGACGGCGCCGTGCATGGCCTGTTCCGTTTCGGACGCCGTCGCATACAGCAGCCACGCGCCGGATCGAGCCGCGAGCTGTGCGAATTCCGTGAGTAATGTGGTCTTACCGATGGACCAGCCACCATTGATGAGGACAAATCTGCCCGGACCGCCCATCGCGTCGTCCAGGGAAGCCGATAGACAGTCCAACGCGGCCTGGTATGGCGTCTGAGCCACGTCCGCACCTCTCCCTTTGTCAATACGCCTATCATTCGAATCGCGACGCGAGTCCGCCATGATTAGCCGTTCCCCTCGGGAGCGGGCGCGGCGGGCCGGCCTCCCCGAGCGGCCGTCGCGATGTCTCCGTCATCGATCGACTTTTCCCTCCCCGGACGTCTCGAAGACGTTCCCCGCCATGGGTATCCATCGGCCAGACGGGTCCTACTATCCGAGCCTCCTCGCGGCGGTCGGTGTTGTCAACCCAATAATAGTGGGGCCGATTAAAATGTGCGGTGTAGATCGAAGAGGGTGATTCCGACTTTTCCGGCAATGGGCTCGGATATCGGTCGACTGACCAGTTTCTTGAAAGAGACCGGTCGCCATGAATCATACATATGTATGGATTTCGCGCTCGATCGGGCGGGGTGTGTCCGCGCGTGTTCTCTTCGTGGTATTCGCCGTATTATCCGACATTCAGAAATGAGTCGAATAGCCGCGATAATAGTTTTGCCACCGCGATTGAAAGCCTTTTGGTCATTAGCGTTCGACAGTGGTTGAAAGCGGGCGCAACGGGGTCGGGCAAGGGGTGAAAACAGTCCGGACTGGGGTGCGTCGGACGTTCTCGCAAGGGAACCCCTGTGTCGCTTTTAGCGACCGACAGGGGGATAACGCTTATCGACGCGTGCTGATAATCGGATCGCTTTTCCCGCACCGCCTCGGAGGGTCTGATGAAACGAATGAACAGCAGCGTCGTATTCGACGATTTCCAGTGCCCGGCGTCGTGCGACGCCCCGTCCGGCCGGGCCGTCGCATGACCGCGGCGCCCGAGGTACGCCGATACCCGTTCGGCGCCCCCTTCCGGCTCGAAATCGACCCGAATTTCGTGCGACTCCGCCGGGACGACCCGATTTCGCGCGTACAGCTGCCCTACGGCGGCGAGGGCTGGCTGGTCACCCGGCACGCCGACGCCAAAGTGGTGCTCACCGACCAGCGATTCAGCCGTGCCGTGACGATCGGCCGCCACGACCTGCCGCGGATCATGCCGACGCCGACCCGCCCCACGTCGATCCTGAGCCTGGATCCGCCCGAGCACAGCCGGCTGCGCAAGCTGGTCGCCAAGACGTTCACCAGCCGCAGGGTCGAGGAACTCCGCCCGCGCGTGCGGGAGATCGTCGAGGAGAAGCTGACCGAGATCGAACGATGCGGGCCGCCCGCCGACCTGGTGAGCCGGCTCGCGTTGCCCTTGCCGGTCACGGTGATCTGCGAAATGCTCGGTGTCCCACCGCAGGACCAACACCGGTTCCGGGCCTTCTCCGACGCCCTGCTGACCACCACCGCCTACGATCCCGAACAGATCGCCGCCGCCCGTTCGGCGCTCGACTCCTACCTGATCGAGCTGATCGCGCAGCGCCGGGCGCACCCGACCGACGATCTCCTCGGCGCCCTGGTCCACGCGCGCGACAACGACGATCGGCTGAGCGAGAACGAGCTCATCACCTTGAGTCAGGAGCTGCTCGTCGCGGGCCACGAGACCACCTCGAACGAGGTAGCCAACTTCGTCTACCTGCTGCTCACCAACCGGGACCAGTGGGAAATGCTGTATGACAGAACCGAATTGGTACCCGTCGCGGTGGAGGAGCTGCTGCGTTTCGTGCCGCTCAACACCAGCGGCCAGCTGCCGAGGGTGGCCACCGAGGACCTCGAACTCGGCGGCGTCACCATCAAGGCCGGCGAGTCGGTGTTCGTCAACGCCCAGTCGGCGAACCGCGACGAGGACGTCTTCGCCGACCCCACCGAGCTGAATCTGCTCCGGCAGCACAATCCGCATCTGGCGTTCGGTCACGGGGTGCACCACTGCCTCGGCTCGCAGCTGGCCAGAGTGGAGTTGCAGGAGGCGATCGGCGCCCTGCTGCGCCGGTTCCCGAGCCTTCGCCTGGCGGTGCCGCTCGAGGACGTGCCATGGAAGGTCGGTCTGATGGTCCGCGGGCCGAAAACCCTTGCGGTGATGTGGTGACCGAGGCCTCCACCCGCCCCAGCCGCTACGAGGGGTGATCCAGCCGGTTCAGCGAGGAGGGGAGATCCGGCTGGTTCGTCAGCTGGCTGGCTCGACGGCTGTCGGCGGGCCCTCGGCGCCGGGGCCGGGGCCCGCCGACAGTGGTCAGCGGATGTTCAGAATGAAATCGTAGGTTCCTTCCTTACCCGTGGGCACGGTGCGCACCGTCATCAGCAACCGCCGGTCGAAGATGGTGTCGGTGTTGTTACGCGGCTCATTGGGGAAGTACAGCTGGGTGGTCAGGATTCGCTGGTTGGGCGCCTGCACCTTGACGTGGATATGCCGGGTGCGGCCCGGGTACAGGCCCGGCACGATGGTCGAGAGGCTGAAATGGCCTGTCGCGTCGGTGTATTGGTGCCCGCGCCAGTTGAAGCCGTAGTTGTCGTAGGCCCCGTCGTCGTCGGCCTGCCAGAAGTCCAGCAGTGCCCGGTCGACCGGGCGGCACGAACGAGTGAAAACGTAGCCGCTGACCGTCAGCCGGGTGCCCCGGGCTCCCGGGATCACCAGGTCGCTGCGCTCGGGGGAGTTCGGCTTGAAGTAGGGGCCCTCGGTCTGGGCGATCGTGGGCGCGTCCCCGTCGTGGCAGGCCGGGGTCGGCTCGAGATCGGCAGGCACGGCCTGCGGACCCTCGGTGGCGTTGCCCGTGCTGGTCGCGGTCGCCGCGGTCATCGCCGCCGCGGCCGGTACCAGCAGACCCAACTGCAGGAGGCGCTTGCGGGTGAGCGCCTGGGGGATTTCGGCTTCGTCGTCCGGATAGCGGTTGGTGGTCATGATCTGATCTCCTTGTGGGAACAGGGTGGGCTGGAATGTGTGGTTCACATCCGGTGTTCGCGCGCCTGCCGGTGGGCATCGGCGCGGACGATGGTGGGCGGCATCCGTTTTCGTCTCTTGGTCATTGCGCTCCTCGCAACCCGAACGGGCGGGGCCGGCGTACCGGTCGTTCATCAAACGCCTTGTCGGCGAATGCATTTCGACCTCGAATGTGACAGAACGATAAGCCCGTGCGGCGCGAGCAGGCAAGCGTCCGGGCCCTCGGACATCCATCCCCGACACCCCTCTGTCTCCGGGATATCCAGTGCCATAAGGGAACTGGCGACAACCGCGCACGCGCACCCGCGAGTCCCCAGTGACTCCCCGGTTGTCGAACACGTCAAGAAACGCCATCGGCGCACGCCCACGCCGCCCGGGCTCCGTGATTATCTACGCGCGCAGCATAGTTCGGCTCCGAGCGCCGAACCCGCGCTCGTCATCGCCGACGACCTCGGCTCAGTCGGTGCCCCGGACCCAGTCGGGCCGCTTCTCGCGCACGCACGCGAGGACCCGCGAGACGAGTTCACCGATGTCGAGGTCGCTGGTGTCCAGCACCGCGACACCCGGTCCCGGACGCAGGAAGTCGCTGACCGACGCGTCCGCCGCATCACGGTCGGCGGCCGCGCCCTCGTCGGCGCCGACCCGGCGTGCGCGCACCTCCTCGGTGGCCACGAGCAGAATCTTCACATCGGCCTCCGGCACCACGACGGTCGTCGCGTCGCGCCCATCGATGACGACGCCGCCGAACGCCGACTCGGCGTACCGCACGATCGCCCGCTGCCGGCCATTCATGATGTCCCGCACCGCCCGATGCCGAGCCACCGCGGGCACGGCCCTGCCCACCTCGGCGGTCTTCAGCTGATCGCCGACGTCGCGCCCCATTAGGAGAATCGTCGTGCGGCCGCCGTCCAGCGACACCGTCAGCGGATAGCTCCCGGCCGCGGCCGCGATGCCGTCGGCATCGTCGAGCGCGATTCGCTCGCCGACGCACCACAGCGCAAGGGCTCGATACAGCAAGCCGGCGTTGAAATATGGAAGACGAAGTCGCCGCGCTACCTCGGTGCACACCGAAGACTTCCCGGTGGCGACACCCCCGTCCACCGCCACGACGAGGCGGCTCGGGGCGCGACGTGGTTGAATTCCCACGTACGAAGTGTAGATTCGCGAAGGCCTGTTACTAGCCGAACGCGGGGGCGCAGCATGGTTCGGGAGACGTGTGCCCGGCCGGCCTGTCTGCCCGCACCTGGACCAAGACGGTAGGACGTCAGCCATGTCGAGTAGCGATCGAGCGGTGACCGTCGATCCGGTCGTGCCGCAGCAACTGCTGCTACCGCTGGGCCCGTTGCGGGAATCCGTACGGTCGGATCATGCGGTGGCGCAAGACGATTCGCCCAGCCCGGATCCGTCCTGCCTGTTCTGCCGCCACGCCGACCCCACGGCGAACACCGTGGTCCGCCGGCGCGGCACCATGTACGCCCGGTGGGACAATTTTCCGGCGAGCCCGGGGCACGTCGAGATAGTCCCCTTCCGGCATATTCTCTCGTTCTTCGACATGAACGACCGGGAGACGCGCGACCTCCACATTCTGGCGCAGTCGGTGCGCAATACCCTGTATTCCCGCTATCGGCCCGACGGATTCACCATCGGTGTGAACGACGGGTCGGCCGCCGGCCGCACCGTACCCCACCTCCACATGCACATCATTCCCCGCTGGCACGGCGACGTTCCGGACCCGCGCGGAGGAATCCGCCGAGTCTTCGCCGAATGCGACCCCGACTCCTGGAGTTAATTTCCCCCGGGCTTCATCGCGACCGCGAGCAACCATTCGTTCCGCGACGGTCCGCTGACCGAAACCCCCTCGAACCCGGCCGTCTCCAACCACCCTGCCATTTCCAGCGCACTGGTATAGGTGAAATACCTCCCGTCGCTACGGCGCTCACTCCCCGCCCCCTCCTTCATGCTCACACCGATCGGCGCGCCCGGTCGCAGACTGGCGAAGCATTGCCGCAGGACCACGGGAATCTCCTCGTTCCGCAGATGCAGCAGGCTGCCGCAGGCCCATATCCCGTCGATCGAGTCGGCGACGAACGGCAGCGCGAGCAGGTCTGCGTTGACGCCGAGCAGAGGTCGTGCGGTACCGGCGGCGGCGACGCATCTGCGAAGTAGCGCGAGGCTCGCGTCCACGGCGATCACCGAGTGCCCCGCTTCGGCGATCCGTCGCGCGTCTCGGCCCGCGCCCGAGCCCAGGTCCGCCACCACCGCGCCGACGCGCAGCAGGTGGGTGAAGGCCAGCAGATCCTGCTCGAGGCCGTCGAAGAACTCGAACGAATCGGTGCGCGCGATGTAGTGCTCGGCGTGGCTTTCATACCAGGACAGCGTGTCTCGGTCCATCACATTTCGTCGAATCCGTGCGCCTGCATTCGTGCAGCCAACTCATTCAACAGGGCCGGCACCTCGGAGGCGTCGACCGCGGCGTACTGGCCCTTCACATCCAAGCTCAAACAGCCACGAAAGTTGTGGTTGTCGTCGCGGATGGGCGAGGCGAACACCGCGCCGCGGTGACGGATCTGCCGAAACTGATTCCAGGTCAACCCCATCACCGCCGCACCGCCTTCCGCCGCTCGAATGGCGTCGAAGTCGGCCTCGGTGGCCGCGCGCTCGGCCAACTGCTCGACGTCGAACGATTCCTCCGTGTTACGTTCCCAGCACATGCCGACGACGCCCTGCCCGATGCTCGGCTCGAATTTGCGCAGTACGATATTGCCGCCCAGCCGATAGGTCGCGACTCGCCGGAGCCGCTTTGTGCCGAGGAACCAGCCCGACCGCTTCACCTGCCAGGCATGCAAACCGAGGTCTTCGAATTGAAATCCATCGATTACGCGGTCCGCTTCGCGCAGGATACGGCCGAGTTGAACGAATATCTCCCGCTCCAGTCGTATTCGCCTGAGGACCAAGCTTTGTTGCGCTCGGGCGGCGAACGGACCCAGCGTGAACACCGCCGCGATGATCAGCAGCGCCGGTATCAGCCCGGGTACCCGAGCGGTGATGTCGTCCCATAGCCGCTGCTCGGGGAACCCTTGGCTCCGCGCACCCAGGGCCGCCAGCGCGGCCGTCGCGATGCCCTTGTCCCATGCGGTAGCGGCTCGCGCTCTCACCCTCGGTACCTACCAGTTTCCCTCGAACCCGACACCTAACAGACACACGCGGGCGCGAATGCTACTCCGCCGAAGTGACCGGCGCCACATAGCGACCGGAATGTTTGCGCGACGCCGCGCTGCATGACCTGTCAATTGCTATATCCCCCAAAGGTTTTCGGGGCCGTAATCGGCAATTCCCTGTTACGCTCGTCGGGTGGGGTCAGCGGCAACATGCGATAGATCGGACCTCTGCGCGGAATTCTCCGGCGCGCGGGATACCGAGTTCAGTCGCACATATTCCGCGCTGTCCACGCGCTGCCTGGCGCAGACCGCGGACAGCGTCGCCATCGTCGATCTGTCGCCGCTGGTCGTCGGCCATGTTCTGGTGTGCCCACGCAGGCACTACCTCAGTGGCGCACAGACTCTCGCGGACCCCGATTGTGACTTCCACGCGTTTCTGGTCAGATTTCTCCAGTTGTATACACATATTTTCGGTGGCTTCACCATTCTCGAGCACGGCTCGGCGCCGATCATGCCGACCGCATGCATCAGTCATGCGCATCTGCACGTACTTCCGCTCACTGTGGAACCCATAATCGGACGCATGTCCCGAGACGGACTAGCGCTCTCCGTACTGGACAGTTGGCAGGAAGTGGCCGATTTGTGTGTGGGTGACTCGCCGTATTATCTTGCGGCGGACGGGAAACGCTTCTTCGTCGCTCGGCCCCGGCGGCGCATGATGAGCCAATATCTCAGGGTTGTCGCCGGGGCGAGTGTCGCAATCTCGCCCGAAGAATGCGATTGGGCGGTCGTGGTACGACGCGAGATCTTTCATCGGACTATTCAGTGCTGGGCGGTCGGTGCCGCCAATGAAGGAGTGATGCTGTGACCATGCATGCGGTCGGTTCGAGCACCCCGCTCGACGAACCGTCGAAGATCGCCGAGATCATCGTGCCCACCATGGGTGCGGAGGCGTTGAGTACCGTGCTGACGAACGGCGCGACGGCCGAGCTGCTATTGGGTGCCGGAGCGCAAGACGATTGCGCGGCATTTCGACTGGAAGGTTCCCATGTTCTGGTTACCGGATCGGATTACGTGCGCGGCCCCAAGTTCAGCCTCTACGAAAAGGGCTTTCTGACCAACTACGATATCGGCTGGTATCTCGCGGGCGCGAACATCAGCGATGTCGCCGCCATGGGCGCCATCCCCCTCGGGCTCTTGTCGGTTGTGCGGTATCCGAAGGACCTGCCGGACAGCGATTTCACCGAACTGATGGAGGGTATACGCGACGGCGCTCGGGCCGTCGGAGCGCTCAATGTCGGTGGGGATATCGGCAGCGCGGAGCGAATAATCCTGTCGGCCAGCGCCTTCGGTGTGGTGGAGCCGGCGGGTCTGCTTACCCGCACCGGGGCGCGGGAGGGGCAGTTGCTCTGTGTGACTGGGCCGACGGGGCTCGCCGGGAGTGCGATGAAGCTTGCGAACAATGGTGAGGACGTCGCTCGCGATGAGTACTCGGCGCTGCTGGGGAAATGGCGGCGTGTCAGCCCGCGGGTCGCGCACGGTCGAATCTTTGCGGGCAATCCGGGGGTGACGTCTTGTATCGATACCTCCGACGGCTTGAAAGGAGCGGTCGAGGCGCTCGCTCACGCGAGCGAGGTGTCCATCGTCGTGGAGGAGGGGCGGCTGCCGATCGCCGACTCGGTGCGCCGGGCCGCCGATCGCTTGAGCTGCGACGTACTCGACCTGGTCTTCGGGGACTCCGTCGACTTCGAGTTGGTGGCGACTGTTGATCCGGCTGCGGTCGACGCAGTGTCCGAACAGTGTGGGGCGGCTGGGCTCGATCTCGATGTCATCGGGCGGGTAGAGGCCGGGCAAGGGGTGGGCCTGCGGCGCGGAGCGGTTACCACCGATGTACCGGGGGCGTCTTGGCGCCACACCTAGTTCGAGGTGGCAGTCTGCTTTTCGTGGCGTGGCGTGGCGTGGCGTGGCGTGGCGTGGCGTGGCGTGGCGTGGCGTGGCGTGGCGTGGTGGGCGGAAACCGCACGCACCCCGCCGCTTTCGGCGGCGGGGTGCGGGGGCGGTCAGTCGCGGTAGATCTTGACGTACGCGTTGGTTGCGGTGCCGACCTGGACGGGACCGAGGCAGGTGGCGGAGCCTTGGCCGGTGGGGGCGAAGGAGCCGCCCCATGAGCCTTGATAGGGGCCGAAGACTATGAACGGCAAGGTGTAGGGGTCCAGGTGCAGGCCGGTGCACTCGATGATGAGGGCGTATTCGCGGCCGGCGGGGGCGTCGGTGTCGTGGCAGGTGGCTGTGGCGCTGACCAGGTCTCGTGTGACCACGCAGTCCTGGGGTGCGGCTTGTGCTGTGCCGGAGCCGATTACGGCGGCGAAGCCCAGCGCCGACACGGCGGCCACCCCTATGCGTGCCGCGGCGACTGTGGTTGTACTCATGTGAATCCTCCCGAGCTAGAGTGAAAATCCTCCCGTCATGGGATCATCGAGGGCCGCTCGCGCGGCGTTACGGCCGGGCGCGGACATCGCATGCTGGTCGATAACCGGAAAACCGAAGCGCCTATGGCCGCGCCGATGCTTTCCGAAACGAAACCATCACCGGGAATTGCCCTCTGACCTCGCCTCACGTAAGCAATTGCCGACGATCTGCGCTGCGATGTTTCGCATCGATACACCCGGGTACCAGCTACAAGCCGCACGTTTGCCCGCGGTGAACCACTCCGTCGAGATCGACGACGATCAATAAGGAGAGGATCAATGGCTATACGGAAGATTTGTGCTGTCTCTGCGATCGCGACCGTGATCGCCGCACCACTTGTCGCGGCCCAACCGGCGGTGGCCGAGCCGCTCGGCGGCTGGTGCCCGAAGTCTGTGATGACGTTCGAGACCAACCCACTGGGCATGACCACCGTGCCGATGCAGGCCGGATTCAACGCCGATATCGGCGGGTGCACGGACGCCCCGTCCAGCGACGTGGCCTTCCGGAGCCAGTTCAACGGCAACGGTAGCTGCAACGACGCCATCGGTAACCTCGAGGGCACGCTGAACTGGGCCAACGGCGAGGTCAGCCGGGTGGCCGGGCAGTGGCACGTCCCGGGCGGCAACCCCGCCGCGCCTGTCACCAACGTCCTCAACATCATGGACGGCCCCGGAGCGGGCGGTCGACTGCACATCGATCAGGCCCCGGTGGACAGCGACCCGCTGGTCGGCGCATGCATGAACGGGACCATGACGCATGGCCGCATCCCGATCGCCAGCCTGCACTTCAACTGATCGTGGCCGGTGTGGGTGTCCGGCCGGGCACCCACACCATCCTCGAACAAGATCGCGACGCCGAGCCGAGCGGATCGTGGCGGGATAGAATGTAGCCGCACGATTTCGGCCCGGTGATCGCTGTCCAGTCGAGGGAGTCCGAGCGGATGGATCGCCGGAACAAGGGGATCAGCCGCCGCGATGTGCTGCTGGCGGCCGGAGCCTCGATCGCCCTCACCACGATGGCGCCGCCCGCGCAGGCGATGATGATCACGCGGAATGTGTCCGCCGGACCGGAGGAGCCCGAGAGGCGAGCCGAACTCGCGGAACAGGCGATCGTCCAGCGGCACGTGCGAAGCCTCTGGGGTCAGCCGCGGCACAGCCTCGGGATGCTGGTCTGGCCCAGCTCTTGGATAGATCGATCATTCGTGCGCTGGTGCTATTGGTGGCAAGCCCACCTCCTCGACTGCGCGGTGGACGCCGCGCACCGCGCTCGCACCACCGAACGCGTAGATCGGGTCGCCGCCATCGCCGGCGGCATCCGCACCCGCAATCTCACGGGCTGGACCAACCGCTACTACGACGACATGGGTTGGCTGGCCCTGTCTTTGGAGCGCGCCGAGCGGCTGCTCGGCCTCCGATTCGGCGACGCGGTCGGCGATCTCCGGGCCGATCTGCTGGACGGCTGGAACCCCGCCGTCGGCGCGGTGCCCTGGCGAGCGGGCGACGAGTTCTACAACACCCCCGCGATCGGCCCGACCGGCATCGCGATGGCGCGCCTGGGTGAGCTGTCCCGCGCCGGGCAACTCGCCGACTTCCTGTTCACCCGACTGCACGACTCCGGCAGCGGCCTCATCCTCGACGGAGTCCACGAGCCCGGCGGCCGCGTGGACCGGACCGTCCGCACCTACTGCCAGGGCGTGGCCATCGGCCTGGCGACCGAATTGGCAATGCGCACAGGCGAATCGATCCATCGCCGGCGCGCGGCGGCCCTCGTCGCCGCGGTGGGGGACCGGCTGACGAGCGCGGGGGTGATCGCCGCGGCGGCAGGCGACGACTCCGGACTGTTCATGGGCATCCTCGCCCGATACCTCGCGGAAACCGCACTGGCCCTTGGCGATACGACCGCGGCGAACATCGTGCACGCCTCGGCGCGGGCGGCCTGGCGACACCGGGCCGAGGTCGACGGCCTCCCGCTGTTCGGCGTGGACTGGACCCGCCCGGTCACCGTGCCCGCGCCGCAAGGCATCATTCCCCAGCTCATCCACTCCACATCGGCGGCGAACCTCAGCCGCGACCTCTCGGTACAGCTGAGCGGGTGGATGCTGCTCGAGGCCGACCACCGCCTGACCGCCGCGGGCCGCTGAGCCGAACCGTCAGTGACCGCTCGACGCCCCCGTCAGTGACCGCTGGACGCCCCCGGCGTCAACGTCGGCGCGGTCAGCGACACCATCAATCGCAGCGCGTTCGCCAAATCCTGTCCGCTCGGCGCGCGCTCCGGCTCCACCAGCCACTGCGACATCACGCCCGTGGCCAGGGCCTGGAAGAACGAGCCCATCGCGCGCACGGTCGGCTCGTCCAGGTCCGCCTGGTCCTGTCCGGTGATGGCCTGGAACATCCGCACCATGCCCTCGCGCCCGTCCTGGATCGCCGCGGCCAGCGCCTCGCGCACCTCGGGCACCCGGTCGACTTGGGCGAAGACCTCGAAACTGGCCAGCCAGATCTGCCGCTGGGCGGTGAACTGTTCGACGAGGCTGCTCCAGATGGCCTCGAACCGCTCGATCGGGCTGGCGTCCGGCGGCATCTCGGTGTTGAGCGTGCGGCCCAGGCCCTTGGCCGAGTCCTTGACCGCCTCGATGAGTGCGACGTTGAGCAGCGCTTCCTTCGAGCCGTAGTGATAGACGATCGAGGCGAGGTTGGTGTTCGACGCCGCCACGATGTCCCGTGAAGTGGTACGTGCGTACCCGATCTCGATCAGGCAGCGCTTCGCGCCGACCAGTAGATCCTCCCGATGTCCCATGGGCAACATCCTATCAACGATTCCACACAGTCGTATTAGACATATGTTCTATACAAACGGATTGTACACAGGTATAATACAGGTGTATATTCGCCTCATGACTGATGTGAAACCCCTTGCCGGGCGCAAGGAATGGCTCGCCCTGGGGGCCCTGACGCTCCCGCCGCTGGTGATCGCGATGGACCTCACGGTCCTGTTCTTCGCGGTGCCCTCCATCGCCGCCGACCTGAAACCGACCAGCGTCGAGCAGCTCTGGATGATCGACATCTACGGCTTCGTCCTGGCCGGAATGCTGATCACCATGGGCGCCCTCGGCGACCTCATCGGCAGGCGGAAACTGCTGCTGATCGGTTCCATCGTCTTCGGCCTCGCCTCGGCGGGCGCCGCGTTCGCGACGAGCCCGGAGATGCTCATCGCCGCGCGGGCGGTGCAGGGTCTGGCCGGCGCCACGCTGATGCCGTCGGCGCTCGCGCTGGTGCGCAGCCTGTTCCACGACGACAAGCAGCGCCGCAGCGCGATCGCGGTGTGGTCCACCGGCGTCGCGGCGGGCACGGGCATCGGCCCGGTGATCAGCGGCCTGCTGCTCGACAACTTCTGGTGGGGCTCGATCTTCCTGGTGAACGTCCCGATCATCGTGGCGCTGCTGGTGCTGGTGGTCGCGCTGGTGCCGGAGTTCAAGGTGCCGAGGCACTTGGTCGGCAAGTTCGATCCGCTCAGCTCGCTGCTGTCCCTGGCCGCCGTGCTCACCGTCATCTGGGGCGTCAAAGAGTGGGCCACCCAAGGCTTTTCGCCGGTGCGGGTGGGCAGCATCGCCATCGGCCTGGTGCTCGGTGCGATCTTCCTGCTGCGGCAGCGGCGCCTGGCGAACCCGATGATCGACTCGAAGTTGTTCGCCTACCGCGGTTTCGCGCCGGTGCTCGTGCTCAGCCTGCTCGCGTTCTTCTGCGTGCTCGGCTTCGGTCTGTTCAGCACCCAGTACCTGCTCGAGGTGGTCGGCAAGCGCCCGCTGGTGGCCGGGCTGTGGATGCTCGTCGTGCCGGTCGTCACGGGCATGATGGCCCCGCTCGCGGCGGGACTGGTCAACAAGATTCGGCCCGCGTACGTGGTCGCCGGCGCGTTCCTGCTCATCGCGGTCGGCTTCGCCGTGATGACGCAGCTGCCCTCGGATGGCAACCTGGCGCTCGTGCTGGTCGGCATCGCCGCGATCGGCGGCGGCAGCGGCGCCATCCTGGTACTGCTCACCGACCTGATCGTCGGCATCGCCCCGCCGGAGCGGACGGGCTCGGTCTACGGCCTGCAGCGGACGTTCCAGGAACTCGGCGGCGCGACCGGCATCGCGCTGTTCGGCAGCATCGGCGCGGCCATCTACACGCGCGAGTTCGACGACCACCTCGCCGCCGGGCTGAACGCGACGCTGCCGCCCGCCGTGCACGAAACCGTCGGCGCCGCAACGGCTGTCGGCGGCCAGCTGCCGCCGCCGGAGGGTCCGGAGCTGCTCGACGTCGCGCGGGAGGCGTTCACCACGTCACTGCACACCAGCGCGACGGTGGGGATCGGGGTCGCGGTGCTCGCCGCGCTCTTCGCGGCCTGGCGATTGCGCCACATCTCCTACGCCGACCAGCAATCCGCACCCGCCGCGGCGCCCGCGCCCAATCGGGGTGCGACGGCCAGGCGAGGTTCCGCGGTCAAGTAGGTCATCGACCGCGAGTGAGGAGCGGCCGCGATCGGCTCGCGCACACCGTCGAGCCGCCCGCGGCGCGGTCCGCATCGACCACGAAGTACGAAATACCGAGCTCGATTACCTTCTCCAACGTCTCCACATCATTTCAGCGTATGCAATTGCGTCATCGAACAGGTCGACAAGGCGGATTGAAGTGAATACTGGCTGCACATTTCGATGGCATTCCGGCCGTCCGGCCGGACGCCCGAGCGGGGAGATATATATGCGAGTGCACGCGAGTCCCGGCGTATCCGCCGCGATCCTCGCCGATGGTTCATTGGTACTGACCTCCGAGCTGACCGGCTCCAATTATCAGTACAGCTCGGTGAACGCGGCCATGTGGATCGCGCTGCGCCAGCACGGCGGGGACTGCGACGCGGCGGCGAACATGCTGGCCGTCGTCTGGGGAGCCGACCCCGTGAACGCCCGTGCCGATATGGAGATGTGGGCCGAGGAACTCTGCGACGCGGGCCTGGTGCACATCGGCTGCTGAGCCATCTCGAGGGCGGCGGTCCAGGGGTGGTTAGGGGCTTCGATTAGGGGCTGAGAATGCCGCGGGCGCCGGTAGTTTTTGCACTGTTCGAGCCGAATTATCGGCACGTGAACTCGGGCCGCGAAAGCTTTGCCACCGCCAAAGATCGAAGGGTGTTCTGGAGATGACTGACTTCATCGATGCGACTGCCACCGAATCGGTCGGCGGACCGGACGACACCACACAGCCCTACGACTTCCCGATGGCGCGCCAGTCCTCGTGCCCGTTCGCGCCGCCGCCGGAGTACGCCGAGATGCGGGCGTCCAATCCCGTGGCGAAGGCGAAACTTCGATGGTCGGGCAAACCGGTGTGGCTGGTCAGCAAACACGAGGACGCCAAGCGGGTGCTGGGCGATACGACCATGAGCTCGAACTGGAAGCATCCCGGGTATCCGCTGCAGGTCCCGGCCCCGGACGAGATCATTCAGATGATCGAGCTGCCGATGGTCGCGATGGACCCGCCCGCGCACCGCGCCCGCCGCAGGCTGCTCACGCCCGAGCTGACGATGCAGCGCGTGCAGGCGCTGCGCCCCAGGATCCAGCAGATCGTCGACGAGCACGTCGACGCGATGCTCGCGGCCGGCGGCCCGGTGGATCTCGTTCAGGCCCTTGCCTTTCCGGTGCCCGCGCTGTTGTTCTGCGAATTGCTCGGGGTGCCGGTCGAGGACAGCGAACTGTTCAAGCGCGTCACCCAGACCCTGGTGCGCAGCGATGTCGAGCAGGACGAGATGATGGCCGCGCAGCAGGAGATGGAGGTCTACCTCAATCAGCTGATCGCGGCCAAGGAGAGCGCCGACGCCGACGACGTGATGCACCGGAT
>NZ_BAGH01000604.1 GCF_000308715.1 Nocardia tenerifensis NBRC 101015 | reverse complement strand
GCTCGCCGGTGCCCGTGCGGGCGGCGAAGACCAGCGCCACCCGTTCGGCGCCGATCCGGCGGGCCGCGAACGCCAGTGCGCGCGCGGAGGCGTGATCGAGCCACTGCGCGTCATCGATGAGGCACAGCAGCGGCCGATCGTGCTCGACCAGCAGGCCGAGGGTGGCCGCGCCGGCCAGGAACGGATCGGGCGTGCCGGTCTGCATGCCGAACGCGATCCGCAATGCCGTGCGGTGCCGGCCGGGCAGGGCGTCGAGGTGTTCGAGCACCGGGGCGCACAGCTGATGCAGCGCCGAATAGGGCAGCTCGGTCTCGAATTCGGCGCCGGAGGCGCGCATCACCAGGAAGCCGGAGGAGGCCTTGGCCAGGTGATCCAGGAGGGCGCTCTTGCCGATTCCCGCCTCGCCGAGCAGGACCACCGCGCCGCCGCGGGATTCGCGCGCCTCGTGCAGGAGCGCGAGCAGTCGCGCGGTCTCCTCGGATCGTCCGACCAGATAACTCACGGTTAGATCCTTGCGCGCCCATCGCCTAGGTGCCACGTCTAGGTAGGAATCACCGACGCGAACCGGCCCCGCCCCGACCGAGACTGAACGGCATGGAAACGCGAGCCATGCCGTACATCAGCGGCCACTACGCACCGACCGCCGACGAACTCACCGCGCATGAGCTGACCGTGCACGGCACGCTGCCGCCGGAGCTCGACGGGCGCTACTTCCGCAACGGGCACAACCCCAAACCCGGTGTCACGCCGACACATTGGTTCCGCGGCGCGGGCATGCTGCACGGCATCCGGCTGGCGGGCGGCCGGGCCGAGTGGTACCGCAACCGCTGGGTGAAGACGCCGTTCCTGGACGGAAAGCCGTTCACCGGAACCGAACTCGACGTCAGCGCGGCCGCCACCAACATCATCTTCCACGGCGGCCGCTACCTCGCGCTGCAGGAGGCCAACCTGCCGTGGGAGGTGACCGACGAGCTGGACACCGTGGGCGTGCACGACTTCGGCGGCAAGCTGACCACCTCGATGACCGCGCACCCGAAGGTCGATCCGCTCACCGGCGAGCTGCACTTCTTCTCCTACAGCCCTTTTCCGCCCTATCTGATCTACTACGTGGCCGACGCCGGCGGGGAGATCATCCGGGCGACCACCATCGACGGCGCGGGCCCCTCGCTCATGCACGACTTCGCGATCACCCGCGAGCACGCCGTATTCCTGCACTCCCCAGTCGTTTTCGACGCCGAGGAGCACTCCGGCATCCCCTACCGCTGGCACGACGACGCGCCGTTTCGCCTCGGCGTGCTGCCGCGGCACGGGTGGGCGGAGATCACCTGGTTCGAGGTGGACAACCCCGGCGCGATCCTGCACGTCGCCAACTCCTACGTCGACGAGCGGGGCCGCGTGGTGCTGGAGTGCCCGCGCTTCGACCGCGCGGCCTGGGAGACCTCGTGGAAATGGTGGGTCGGCGCGCCGGGCTACCCGCCCACCCCGAGCACCGGCACGACCATGCATCGCTGGATTCTCGACCCGGCCACCGGCCAGGTCACCGAGGAGGCGCTCGACGACCTGGTGACCGAGTTCCCCGCCATCAACGACGACTTCACCGGCGAGCGGAATCGCTACAGCTACGCCATCGGCTTTCCCGGCGCCGGGCTCGACGGCTATCACACCGTCAAGTTCGACACCGGGACCGGGCAGCGGCAACTGTTCGCGCACGGGCACGGCCGCATGCCCGGTGAGGCGGTCTTCGTGCCCGCCGCGGGCGCGACCCGCGAGGACGACGGCTATCTGCTGACCATCGTCAGCGACATCTCGACCGACAGTTCGCAACTGCTCGTGATGGACGCGTCGGACCTGGCCAAGCCGGCCATCGCGGCGGTCGATCTGCCGCAGCGGGTGCCGGCGGGGATCCACGGGCACTGGATTCCGGAACTGGGCTGAGTCCGATTACCACACAAGACAATTCGAAAGGTTCGAGATGACGTCAGATAACGCCGCACACCAACGGCTCCTCGACGGGTGGATGTCCCTGTGGAACGGCGACTACGTCGGTGTCGGCGACATCGTCGGCGCGGATTTCCAGGTGCACGCCGCGGCGATGGGCGGCGGTGAACTAGTGGTGCGGGGGCCGGGCGGTTTGGTCGACTGGATCGGGGAGGTCAGGGCCTCGTTCACCGAGTTGGTGTTCACCGTGCAGGTCGGGCCGATTGCCGATCGCGACCATCTCGCGCTCCGCTGGATCGCGGTCGGGACCTACGGCTCCGGATTTCCGGGGGCGACCGCGCCGACCGGTACCGCGGTCCGATTCACCGGCACGGACATTCTTCGCGTCGAGGCGGGCCGCATCGTCGAGTACTGGATCAACTCCGACATCCACGTTCTGCTGTCCAGCCTCGGCGTTCGCTCCTAGATATCCGATAGTGAGGAGAAGATCGTGTTCACCGCTTCCCCGATCGTCGCCCGCGACTACCCCGCCGCGCGGTCGGTCATAGTTTCGGCTTGGGCCGTGCCCGTCCTGATCGTGGGTCAGTTCGCCATGGTGGCCGTGGCGCCGGTCACGCTCGTGGTGGTCGGCGTGCTGCGGGATGCGCGGTTGCGCGCGCTCCGCCCGTGGGCCGGGCTGCTCGCCGTGGCTTACGCTGTGCCGCTGGGGATCTGGGCGCTCCGGCCCGACCCGGCGCGGAGTCTGTCCAAGGACATGCACCCCGTTCTCGCCGGGCTCGTCGTCGCGTCCGCGGTCGTCGTCGCGGTCGTGCATCACCTGCTGCGCAAGCGCTACGGGCCGAGCGCGCCCGGACGCGGCCGAAGTGAGACGGACGCCTCACCGCATCGACGCACCCCGCCCGCGATCGATCACAACGACACTGGTCAGGGCACACTTCCCGAGCAGTGACGGCCGCTCCCCGGGCCTCGGCGGTTTACCGGTGCGGCCCCGATCCGCTGTACGGTCGGGCATGACCTCCGAAGTGATCGCCCAGGCGAATTACCCCGGCGGAACTGCTGTTGCCCGGCGGTCGACCGCCGACCGGGTGCGGGCGTGGATCGTGCTGTTGTTGTCGGCGCTGCCGTCCGCCGCGCCGCTGACCGTGTTGCTCTACGGGCTCGGGCGCGCGCTGGGCCTCGGCGCTCCCGGCGTGCTGGCCGTGGTCTGGTTCGTGGTGTGCGTCTGCGCGGGTGCGGTGTATTTCCGTGGCGCGGAAGGGAAATGGTTGTCGCGACTCTCGCGGCTGCGGACGCCGACCGACGAGGAGCGGGCCGCGCTGAACTCGGCGTGGGCGCGGGTCACGCGCCAGGCCGGTGTGGACGCCGCGTCCTGCTCGCTGTGGATACCGGAGAGCGACAGGCGCTTTGTGGTTCCCGATCGGATGCTCGTCGTGGCTCCGGACGCGCTGCGGCTCCCACCCCGGGAATTGGAGGCGGTGCTCGCCCATCGGCTCGCGCAGCGGGTGCAGGGGCGGGCGGCGTTCTGGCAGTTGGTGTTTCGGCTCTACAACCTGCCCGTGGTGTGGATCGAGCGGGCGTTGCTCGCCGGGCTCGGCCTGAACGCCATCGGCGAGGCGATCGCGCGCCGGTTGCCCGCGCGCGGATCGCGCGCGTTCGCGGTCGGCTGGACCGTGCTCAGCCGGGTGCTCGTGGCCTGCCCGACGGTCGCCGCGGCCACGGTCATCGTCGGGCTCGCGCCCGCCGTGCTGCTGCGCGTGACGCCCGAACTCGCCGCGCTCGCCGTGCGGCCGGTGGTCGATCGCGTCGAGTATCGCACCGACCGCATCGTCGTGGACCTCGGCTACGGAGCCGAGCTCGGCGGCGTGCTGCGGGCGGACGTGCCGCATCCCGCGCACGCGCCGCTCGACCCGCTCTCGGTCTCGCTGTTCTGGCCGAACACCGCGTCGGACAAGCGGATTCGGCGCATCCGCGATCGGCTCGACGAGCTGGCGCGGCGGTGGAGCCGACCGGCGTCGTAGCTTACAGCTGCTCGCCCCGCTCGCGACGCTCGTCCAGTGCGCGCTGCCGCTCCGCCTCCTGACGGCGGGCCTCCGCGCGTTGCTGCTCGGCCCGCGCGCGCAGGCCCGCCAGGAAGGCGGCGTCGGCCTCCGGGTCCTGGGCGACGTAGCGGCCGGGACGGTCGTACTCCGAATAGCTGGTCGTCGAGCGCGGGCCGCCCTCGTGCAGCGGGCGGCCGACGATCAGCCACAGCAGCGCGCCGACCGTCGGCAGCAGGATGACCACGATCAGCCAGCCCACCTTCGGCAGGTGGCGAATGCCCGCGTCCGGGCAGGTGATGATGTCGATCAGGCAGTAGACCCACAGGGCAAGGGTCAGCAGACCCACGATCGCGTACGGCATCGCTCTCTCCTCGTCCGCATGCCAGTCGACGACCTGTCCGTGCGGCGATTCGCGGCGAATCTCCCCCAACCGGTCCGGGCAGACCCTGCCCGCAACTGGCACTTGCTGAATACCAAGCGGCCCCGCTCAACCCCCGCGGCCGCGCAGTAGCACCTTATCGGACCAGCACAGTTCGCGCTCCCCCGCGCGGGTCCTTCGGCTGCCCCCACGGCCGACGCGTCACCGCTAAAACCCCCAGCAGCACAACCGCGACAATCGCCGCACCCCCATCAGTCACCAACGACGGCAACACCCCCACCCACCCGAACTCCGCCCGAGCCGCCGCGAACATCTCCGGCGGCACCACAATCAACCCCACCGCCTGAGTCCCATTGACCCCCAACACGACCCAGAACAACCACCCCCAGGGCCGACGCCACAGCGCCAGCACCCCCACCGCGTTCCCCACCGCATACACACACCCCACCACCCGAAACCCCACCAAAAACCCGTCCGCCCCACCAGGATCCGCCCCCGCCAACACCATCATCTCCCCCAACGTCTCCCGATTCACAATCACAAACCCCTGCACCACAGTCCCCACCACAAAAACCACCGAAGCCACCCCCACCCCCACCATCAACCCACCCCTCCCGATCTTCCACCCCATCGCTCCCCCTCCAAGTCAGCAGTCCCCCCGATCGTCCTCCACCGAGCCCACCACCAACATCCGGGTAGTCCCCCAGATCACCCCCGACATTCCGTGCCGAAATGCACCGAATGAATACCGCGCTCGCAACTCCTAGATCTGGCGGTTCGGGACATCGGTCGCGCCGGTGCGCTTGGCGAAGGCTTGCAGACCGGGCATTACCCCAGCGGCCGGCTGGTGCAACAGGCTGGCGGTGATCTGCTGTATCGGCTTGCGGTAGCGGACTTCGTCGGGCGAGGCGTGTTCGGCGGCCAGGAGCGCTCGGAAGCACTCTTCGGGTTTGCCCCATTGGTGAAATGCTCGAGCGACGTCGGACCAGTAGCGGGCGCGGCTTTCCGGTTTCGGGATGTCCGCGGGGTTGATTCGCTTCGCTGCTTCGATCGCGGTTCCGAAGTCGCCCAGGACTCTGGCCATGCTGATGCGGTACAAATCGACGGCCATCGGGTTGAAAGATGTACGTGCCTGTCGGGTGCCGTCAATCCTGGTCGCAGTGTCGATAGCCTCGCCGATCAGCGTGCGTGCGGTCTGTCGATCGCCGTCGACAGCGGCGGTATAGGCGGCGGTGGACAGTAAGGATCCGTATGCCGCGAGGTATGGCACGCCGCGGACGAGTTCGGGCTGGAGTGCGGTAGCCGTGTCGATGATGACCTGCTGGGCGGTGGCCGAGTATCCGGCACGTCGCAGCACTATTGCCCAGACACGCCGGGCTGATGCTTGGGCGAGGACGTCGTCGCCGGCGTATGCGGTATGTACGGCGCGGTCGGCGGTGGTCCAAGCCAGTTGATCGTTGCCGAGTCTGACCATCAGTCTGGAGGCGAGGGAGTATGCCTTGCTGAGGAGAACATCGGTCGCGCCGGCGCCGTCTCCATGGGCCGCTTCGCGGGTCGCGTACGCGGCGGACAGCAAGCCTGGCAACCGTGCGGCGACGTCCGAGTAGCGGCCGAGGTCGAAGATGGTTTGGGCGGCGTCCAACTCCTGTGTCAGGCGAGTCAGGCCGATCGGGGTGCCATCAGTTGGTGGAAGCAGTAGTACTTGTTCGAGTCGTCCAAGCGGCAGCGCGCGGGCTGACAGGACCCGGGGTGCGCCGAGGGCGGCTGCCCCCGCGACACTCGTCAGCCCGGCCAGTAGCGTGCGACGCCGCATGGGATCTGTCTCCTCGTCCGACGCTGGGTTGACGCCGACCCTAGCTGCCTGGTGGCTCCTGTGCACCGGCAGTCCGATCGTGTCGGACAATCCGAGCAACTGCACCGGAATCCCGAGTGCGCCGGCGAGCCTTCGAAGGACTCGAACGTCGCTGAGCTGCTGCTTGCCTCGTTCCAACCGCGAAACGGTGGAGACCGAATAGCTGCATAGTTCGGCGAGGTCGGCGAGGGTCAGCTTGTTGGCCTGTCGGACAGCGCGGACGATCGCGCCGTATTCGCCGGTGCAGATCGCGGCGCGGACGGCTGGAGTGTCCCAGAGAGCGTCAGGCTGGTCCACGCCGGTGTTCCTGTTCAAGGCGGGATATCGATGTTACGAGCCGACCAGCACCGATACCAGCCTAATCGCATCCTGTGCAAACGAGATGTCATGTCCGGCAATGCCTCTGGTTTGCCCTGGGGAGTTCCCGTGTCCTGGAGAAGCTACGGCAGCCAACCGTCCCTGCCGCAGTGGAGGCACAGCGATGACCATATCCCTGACACGCTCAACGACGAATCCACTTCTTCCGCGCGAGATGACCGCCAGCCAGCTCGACCGTGCCGGTCTACTACAAATCGAGGGGGATGCGCAGATCAGCAGGTTTGCGGTCTTCGTGCCGACCGACGAGCTAGGAACGGTGCGGTCGGTCGTAGTGGGCCGCGGTGCGGTGATCGGAGCATTCGCAATCGTTTACGGTGGAACCACACTGGCCGAGCATGCTCGAATCGAAGGGCAGGCCATCGTCGGCAAGCTCGAGCTCGGATACGCGGTCGGGCGAGCCTACTCAGGGGCCGGCGCGCCGACGATGATCGGTGGCGGTGCCGTCGTTCGGTGTGGCGCGATCATCTATGCCGATGTCCATGTCGGCTTCGAGACGGTGGGGGGGCATCACACGCTGCTGCGTACCAGTGTGCAGGTGGGCGCGCAGACCCAGCTCGGCCACCATCTGGTCGTCGAACGCGACACACACATCGGTGACGATGTGCGCTGTTCGCCAGGCTCGCACATCACCAGCTCCACGGTGCTGTCCGACCGCGTGTTCCTGGGTGCGGGGGTTCGCACCATCAACGACAAGACTTTGACCTGGCGAAACCCGAAGCGCGAACCTCGTCTGCTGGCACCGCGATTCGGCACGGCGGCCAAAGTCGGCAGCGGCTCGGTCATCATGGCCGGGGTCCGAATCGGCGACCATGCACTCGTCGGAGCTGGTTCGCTGGTCACCCACGACGTGCCTGCCGGTGCCATGGCATATGGTCACCCCGCACGAGTGCAGGGACAAGTCCGATGAGCACGGCAGTCAGCACCTGGCTGCGACCGCTGCGGGGTGTGCTCGACCCCGCCGATCGCCTCGACTGGGAACGTCTCGCATTCTTGGAGGCCGAACTGGATAACGTTCTCGATTCCTTCCCGCTCGGGCCGCAACTGCCTGCCGGCGCGCAACGCAGCGATCGCCTGCGCAGCATTCGTGTCGAGCTGGCCAACCGCGGCCACCTCGACGCCGGCACCGACCCAGCACTTTTCGCATTGCTGACACAGTTCGTTTGCGGCTACCGGGATATCGATCTCCGCGATGCCACCGGTCTCGGGCACGGAGCGCTGATCGCACGTCACGGTAGTAAAGCAACGCAGCATCGCTGGATGAACCGGTTGATGTCTGGCGGACTTGCCGGGATCGCCATGACCGAACCGCATGGAGGTTCTCGACCAGCAGCCGCACGGACGTGTGCCGTCGTCGCACCCGACGGCACCTGGTTGGTCTCGGGCCGCAAAACCTGGATCAGCCGACTTACCGAGGCCGTGGTGTTCGTGGTGTCCTTCCGCACTCCGGACGGGCATCTTGTCGCGGCCGCTGTGGATGCCGTCGAGCCTGGACTGCGCCGACAGCTCATAACTCCTGCCGGGCTCGCGGGCTGGTCTTGGGGAACCCTCGACCTCGAATGCGTACCGATTCGCGCCGACGACGTGCTGAGTGGAGATGCAATGGTATTGCTACGCAGGCATTTCGCGGGCTACCGGCCGCTGGTCGCGGCCACGGCCTTGGGTGGCGCGGCAGCGGTCTTCGACCAGGTAGTCGCGAACCTCACGAGTCGCTACACCTCAGGCGAGGTGGCGCGGCTATGGGACTCCGCACTGGCCACGGTAGGGCGCGCACACGCTCAGCTCACCACCGCACTCCTCGGCACCGTCATCGCCGCCCATATGGCCGAGGCCGGAAACGCGCACGCCGAACGCTGGGGCGCGGTGATGAAGGCACATGGGATCGACACAGCCAATCAGGTCGCCGCCGAGCTGACGTTGCTGCTCGGAGCTTCCGGCTTCCGGTCCGATAGCCATGTGGCCAAGGTGCGGCGAGACCTCAACGGTCTGCTGTATGCCGACGGAATCCACGACAGCCTCTACCGGGCCGCCGGGAAGCGACACACCGCGCATCCGAACGCGGCGGAGTCCACGCCTTACCCATTCGGGGCGCTATCGGTCTAGGTTTGATCGATTGAAGGGAAGGTATCAAGCGATTCGCCGTCCCTGCTCGCAGATCACGGTCGTGCCCAGCCGTATCGCGTCCAGGGCTGACTCGAGCCGATCTGCCAGCAAAGGCTTCACCTTGCCGCGGGCTTCCGCCATCGTGTGAAAGTCTGCGGACACTATTTCGGACTCGGCGAAAACCATTGCGGCCACGTCGTCCTCGGTGAGCTGTCCCCCATCGAAAACGAAGACCACACCTTCCGGACGCGAATCCTGCGGGCGCACATAGTCGACCACCAATAGTCGGCCAAGCGGGTAGTCACAGCCGATCTCCTCCCGGACCTCGCGCTGCGCTGTCGCCCAGGGTGACTCGTCCGCCTCCACCGCACCGCCAGGAATCTCGAAGTTCGGCTTGTAAGACGGCTGAACCAACAGCACCCGATCCGCGCCGTCTCGAAACAACACTCCAGCGGCCATCCGCTTGCGCGGCAACCCCGCCACGTACTGCTCGACAGGCAAGACACCAGCGACGGATCGAGAAGAGGGATCCGATGTCATCACCGATCAGACCTTAGCCACGCGGTGGTCACGCCACGATGCGTCGGCGCGAGAACCGCAGCGGTATTTTCTCGCCGCGCGGGCGTTGAGCATTATCGGTGACCGCGTCACCGACCTCGTGCTGCCGTGGTCGACCGTTACACCGAAGCCATCCGCAAAGTCGCCGAGCATCACACCGAGTTGAAAGGATGAAGATCGATGATCGAGTCCACACTGCTGGAGACACTTACCAGCGAAGCCGAACGCGACCAGGTGCAACAACTCGTGGTCGGCGCTGTCGTCGCACACGACGGCAAAGTCCTACTGCTGCAACGACCTGCCGACGACTTCATGGGCGGGATCTGGGAGTTGCCCAGTGGCAAGGTCGATCCAGGTGAAGCCCTCGACAACGCCCTGATCAGGGAGGTGAAAGAGGAAACCGGTCTCGACATCGCCAGTATCCGAAAGTATTTGGGCGAGTTCGACTATCAGTCCGGAAGCGGCAACAAAAGCCGGCAGTTCAACTTCATCGTCGACGTGATCGATCCCGAACCGGTCGAGTTGACCGAACACGACGCCTACACCTGGACCAGCCTGGCCGAAGAGCCACCGGTCACCGAAGCAGTGAAGGAAGTACTGCACCGGTATCGGACTGCTTGATCGCCTGCGGGGCAGGTGCCGGTAGATCCAGCCGCGCACCGGGGAACTGTCATATAGTCGACTCTGCGGTGGCGGAGGTGCGGTGCTCACGGCACGATGCGTCGGTGCGAAAACCGCTGCGGTACTTTCTCGCCGCGCGGGCGTTGAGCATTCTCGGCGACCGCGTCACCGACTTCGTGCTGCCACTGGCAGTGCTCGCGGCTTCCGGGTCCGCGGTCACGGCGGGGGTGGTCGGCGCGGCGGGGCAACTGCCGCAGGTTTTGGCGGCGCTGCAGGTGGGTGCTCTGGTGGATCGCCGTGAAGGTAAGCGTTTGATGGTGACCGCCGACCTCGTCCGTGCGGTCGTGTATGTCGTGATCGGGGCGGAGGTGTTGGTCGGCGGGGCCCGGCTGGTGCCGCTGATGCTGCTCGCGCTCATGGCCGGCGTCGGCGACGCGGTGTTCCACACCGCTGCGGGCAGCTACCTGCCCAGCCTGGTGGCGGACCGGGATCTCATGCGCGCCAACGGTCAGCCGAGGGCGCCGATGCCGCGGCGACACTGACGGGTCCGGCCGTCGGGGGCTGGCTGCTGCAATCGCTGGGACCGCTGGTGGCCTTCGCGGCCAACGCGGCGAGCTTCGTGATCTCCGCGCTACTGTTGGCCCGGTTGCCACAAGACACTCCAGCGCCCGCGAAATCCGGCAGCGACGAGTCGGTGCTGGCCGGTCTGCGGCTGGTGCGGCGAGACCGCGCACAGACCGTGCTCCTGGCGAGCGCGTGCTACCTGAATCTCCTTGCCGCGGCGGCGTTCCTGCCGCTGCTGGTCCGGTCCGACGACGAACTGCACCTGGCACCACTCACAACGGGCCTCATCGTCTCCGCCTCTGGTATAGGCGGCCTCATCAGCAGTTTTGTCCTCGCCCGGCACTGCGACACCGCCAGATGGCCGCTGCTGCTGGCGGCGGTGCTGGCGGTCAACGGTGCCGCGGTCGGCATGCTCGCAGGATTCGACGCACCGCTGTGGCTCGCGGCGACGGTGCTGATCATCGACGGCGCCTCGGCCCTGGGCTTCATCGTCGTAGCGACGATCCGCCAGCGCATCACCCCGAATGCCTTGCGCGGCAGGGTGATCACCTCGAACACCGCCGCGACGGCCACCGTCCGCGTGCTCGCCCTTTCCATCGCAGGCACGCTCATCGACCTGACCGGCCCGCGACCGGTGCTACTAGCCTTGGCGGCCCTGGCCATACCGTTCGTTCTCCTGCTGTGCACGAGCAAGCCATGAAGCGTCGACCGAATCATGTCTTCGTTCCTTCAGCGGCGGTTGGCAACTCATGACCGCTACCTTCTTCGACGGTCGACCGGCGCTCCCCCCAGGGAGGAACATCGAGCTGTGCCTCTCCGTTCTCAGAGGAACTGTCCGCTCGCCAGATAGGGTGCGGGGGTGGGCATGTCGCGGATGGCGAGATAGCCCTCTTGGCCTATGTGGAGTCCGGCTGCCAATCCGACGTCTATTGCCCACTCGTTGGCCGTGGTGATGCAGTTGACGAGCGTGTCCGCTCGTGCGGAGGCGAGCGCTTCCCAGAGTAGATCTTCAGCGGTGCGGCGGTCAGCGGCGGCGAGCAGCATCGGACGGCCTCGGTCATCGAGGTAGACGTATCCTCGCCGGCCGGCGTCGCTGGACACGACGAGGCGGTGGTTGTGCAGTAATTGCTGGTGGTCGGGTCCGTGGCCGGCGCCTCGAAGCCGCCGATCCAGCCGGTCCATCCAGTCGAAATCATCGGCCGATCCGTCGGACAGTCGGGGCACTGCCGGGAGGGCGGAGCGATTGACGGTGCCTACCATGCGCATTTGGGGGTTCAGCGAGAACCCGGCCAAGCGATAGCGCCGCGTGGCGCCGGGATGCACTGTGGAGGAGAACATTCCGGGACGTCCGTCGGCATGGGTCAGGACGGCGTCGAGGAGTCGTTTACCGATGCCCTGACCCTGCCGGTCCGGCAGGACGCCGTAGGTTGCCAAGTACCACAGACGATCTCGGTTCTGCGAGATCGCGAATCCGACGACCTGCTCGCCGTCGACCGCGACCCAGCAGCCGTGCGGGTCGCCCTCGAGGAAGTAGCGCATCCGGTCGATCCACCGCTCGGACGCCTCCGCCGATCGAGGTTCGGGCTCGGGTTCGCTCACTCGCCGGTCACGCCGGTCACTGTCGAGAAAGACCGCGTCGGAAGCGCGCTCGGCGTTGGGTAGATCATCGGCGTGCATCAACCTGACGTCTGCGCGATCCATCCGTTCACGGTACGAACAACTCGCCCCGGACGGAAACTGATTTCCAGAGCAGCCGAACGCCCCGCCCTGCCGAACCGGCCTCAATCGCCTAAAGGGCCGACGTGATCCCGTCTCCGATCACTTGAAAGTCATTGGCTCCGTGCAGAAGCGGTGCTGCGCTGCGTAGGGAACTCGCCCATGAACGGCGATCTCTACACCGTTCGATTCGTGCAGTCCCAGCGCGGGCGGGTACGGCTGGGGCACCACGCCGAGACAGAAGACGACGCCCGCCGGGTCCGACGGCAGCTTGGGCGGACCGTCGTAGAAGGCATCTCCGAAAGGGTGGTAGCCCATCAGGGGCCGGGGCACGCGGATAGTTCGCGACTCTGTGGCGCCCGGGCTGACGCGCATAACGCCCACGGACGGCGGCGTCGCCAAATTCTCGACTCCGTCCGGCCAGTCGAAGAACCGCTGCGCAATCTCGACGTAACCGCCGGCCGAGACAAGATATGCCTCCCCCTGCGGCACCGTGTTCTCATGCGGGACAAGCGTGGGGATCACCAGTTCGCTGCTACTCGGGTTGACCACGCGCCAGGTGACCGTCAGGTCGGCACCCGTGATCCGCACATCGGCGTCGAATGCCACCCCGACCGGTAACGCGACGCCACCCGCTAGCCGGCCCGGCGCATCCTCGCCGGTATTCCGCGCGGTACCGCACGCGACGAGCAACATTGCGCACAAAGCACTTACAGAGCAGCCCCGGAGGCCGGCACCGAACCGTCTCACGACCGCACGTGAATCAATAGTGTTCACGATGTGGCGCACCCATCTCCCGGCGCATACCGTTTTCGGTCAGTTCGATCCGGTGGTCCGGATCGATGCGTTCCGGAGTCTTGGGGTCGTGGTCGTGGTCGACGGGTAGGCCGGCCGCGACTCGTTCTCCTTGCTCGTCCCCGTGATCGCTCGCATCCTCTCCGGTGTACACGGTGCGGTCGTAGTTGCCGGTCATGTAGTCGTAGACGTGGGCCATCTCGTGGTAAAGGACCACTGCGGGAGGGCCGTCACTGATGGAGTCCATACGTGGCGAGTATCGAATTTCATTGTCACCGAGCGGACCGTCGTGCGCGAAGCTGTTGTCGTTGCGCGGGTACTCCTTGATCGTGAGGTCTTCCTTGCCTATACCGAAAAATCCCGAATTGTCATGCGCGCGCTGCATTTCGGCCAGCATCTGCTGACCGGTCGGCGACGCTCGCAGCATGTCCAGATCAGCCTCGACCCGAGCCACGAACTCCGACGACCCTTCGACCTGGATGAACCGAGCTTGATCAGAG
Source organism: Nocardia tenerifensis NBRC 101015 (assembly GCF_000308715.1). GTDB lineage: Bacteria > Actinomycetota > Actinomycetes > Mycobacteriales > Mycobacteriaceae > Nocardia > Nocardia tenerifensis. The sequence continues at coordinate 38,555 of NZ_BAGH01000604.1, read as the reverse complement.
AGCTGCACTGTCACGGTGGTCTCGGTGTCCCCGCCCGCGCGGTCGCCGGATTCTTGGTAGGAGGTGTCCATACCGGTTCCGCCGTAGGTCGAGTCCGTCCCCGCTCCCGCATATGACACATCGTTTCCGGCGCCGCCGTACAGTGCGTCGTTGTCGCGTCCACCCGACACGATGTCGTTGCCCGCGCCCGCGACGATGACATCGTTGCCGGTCGCACCCTCGAGATAGTCCTGACCCAACCCGCCCAAGATGCGGTCGTCGCCACCGAGCCCGTACACGGTGTCATTGCCCGCACCGCCGCTGAGCAGGTCATTACCGCCCTGCCCGTCGACGTAGTCGCGTCCGATCCCCGCGAGCACCGCGTCCCGGCCGTCTCCGGTCTCGATCTCGTCGTCCCCGATTCCGCCGAGAACGCGGTCGTTTCCGGCGCCGGTCTTGATTCTGTCGTTGCCTCTGCCGCCGAGAACCGTGAAGTTCACCTGGGTTCCCTGCGGGATATTGACGTGATCCGCGCCTTCGCCAGTACGAATGATGATCTCCTGGCCTTTGGGTATGACATACGATTTTCCGTTGATGGTAAGCAGTTTTCCGTCGCTGAACGGGTCCTCGCCGATGGTGACCTCGTCATCGCCCGCACCGGTGTTGACATAGGTCTTGTTGCCCACCGTGATCACCCCGACGCTGTCGGTATCCGCGGGCAGCTTGAACGGGTCCGCACCATGCTGGGCGATCGGCGCGAAGGTCTTGCTGATCGCCTGCCATTGCGTGGTCGCGTCGATCAAAGTCTGTCTATCGCTGCCCAATTCGCTATCGAGGCGCGTGCGGATCTCTATGGCGCGGTCGGAGGCGGCAGTGACCAGCGCGGTCTCGGCGTCGTTTCGCGGCTCGAATCGGACGGCGCCCGACGGGCTCCCCGAGTGTGGAATCTGCGACACAGTGGCCCAGGACTGGTCGAGTTGTCCCTGCGCGATGCGGACGGATGCGGCAATGAACTGCACTCCCGTGGACACTCGCGCCGCGATGCCGTGAGCGGCATCCAACTCGGCCACCACTCGGCCGCGGTGTTCCTGGTACGACTGGGCGGACTCGCCTTCCCACTCGGCGATGATGTTCTTCGATTCGGAGACCAGCCGATCAGCGGTCGTCTGCAGCCGGTCGGCGAGCGTCGTCCACGCCTGGGCCGCGTCGTCGAGCGATGCGGCGTCGTGCCACAGCTTCCATCTGCCCTCGGACATTCGAACTCCCCCAGTTCATCGAGGTGTGGGCGGCGCCGGCTTGGGACCGGTCGGTGCCGAGGAACTGGCCTCGATCGCTCGTGCCGCCGACTCGTCCGCGTCGGAGAAGGCGAATGCGGCCAGCATCAGCGCTTCGGCGTCGGCGTCGAGCACGGCCGCCAACGACTCGATCGCGTCGTGCGCGGCCTCGGCGCACGGCCCGTGCGCGGCGGTGGTCGCGTAGCCGCCGTCGGTGTCCCCCGCATCCCTCGTCGCGACGGTCAGACCGCTTGCGGATTCGGTGATCGCCCCTGTGAGGTCGATGGCCAAGTCGATGCACCGATCAGACAGCGTCGCCAAATCCGCGGGACGCACCTGTACTTTCGAACCAAGAGCCATCGGCTTCCCCCCGTGTTGAGCCCCTTGGTCGAGAGGGTACCGAAAAGAAGCCCATCGGGTAAGTAGGGAACGGAAAACACCGCGCCCCCAACCCTTGGGCGTTCGACCTGCCGAGGACGCGCAAGGTTTTCGAACCGGTTCGCATCGGCGCGAAGGGGGACGCAGCGAGAGTTGACTGTGACGTAGCGGCATGGTTTTGGATGGGGGAAGGGTCGAAATTTCAGGAGGTGGGTGGGTTGGGGTGGAGTACTCGGGAGGTGGCCGAGTTGGCGGGGACCAGTTTGCGGGCGGTTCGGCATTATCACGAGGTGGGGTTGTTGGCGGAGCCGGAGCGGAAGGGGAATGGGTACAAGAGTTATGGGGTGGGGCATTTGGTTCGGTTGTTGCGGATCAGGCGGCTGATCGAGCTGGGGTTCTCGCTGGCGCAGATCGGGGAGATGGCGGCGGGGGAAGTGCGGCCGACGCAGGCCCTTCGGGAGCTGGATGCCGAGCTGGCGGCGAAAATTCAACGGTTGCAACGGGTTCGGGATGAGCTGGCGCTGCTCATGCGCAGGCCCACGCCTACGGACCTGCCTGCCGAATTGGCCGCGGCCGCGGCCGGCGCCGACATCCCGGAGGCCGATCGGGCGTTTCTGGTGGTGCTGACGCGCGTGCTGGGGCCGACGACGCTGCACGCCTACGCGGACGCGATGGCGGCCTACTACGCGAGCCCGGCCGCGGCCGAGTTCGAGAGACTGCCCGAGGATGCCGACGAACGCACCCGCGACGAACTGGCCGAACGCCTGGTACCCGCTTTTCGCACGCTACTGGCCCGCTACCCGCAACTCCAGGCGCCCGCCCCCGACGCCCCACGCGGAGTGTTCTTCGCCGGCCGCATCATCACCGACGCCATCAACGATCTCTACCATCCGGCGCAGATCGACGTCCTGCGCCGAATGGGAAAGATACTGGCGTTCGACTTTCAACACCTCTGAGCCCCAAGGCTTTACGCGCGCCGACCACCTACCGGTTCTGCGACAGATCGATCCCGCCCGGCAGATCCGCTCCGCCCGGCAACGCGTGCGACAACGGCGAGGTGTAATCGGCCTGCACCTTGTAGTACCGCCCCGACGCCCCGTACGCGGCATAGAAGGCGAACCCGTGCGGCCCCGGCCCGGCACACGGCGCACCGTCGACGAACCGGCTCAACACCGGATCGATCGCCGGAAACGTCTCGGCGGTATAGCGCGCGGGAAAGCAAATCCGTTGCACGCGAGGCGAATTCCACGCGAAGGTCGCGTACACCGTGTACGGCCGACCGAGCGCGGCCAACTCGTCCTCGTCGGCCGCGACGAAATCGAGCTCACGCAGAATATCCGCGATATCGGCGGCCCCGAGCCGCCCCGGCGGCAGGATCTGCGCGTACAGATTCATCGTGCGGTTCAGGAAATCCAGTGCCAGCAAAGCGAATTCGCCGTCGCTCCAACGTCTCAACTGTTCGGCGTGCGCCCGCGCCGAGGCGGGCATCCCCGGAAAGCCCAGTATCCGATCAACCTCGATCAAATCCTGGAAGACGAGCCAGATCTTCTGCACCCCGCGGTCGATGGCGACGTCCACACCCCAGTCCACCGGCACGTCGGCCGACACCAACTGCTCCATCGGATGCCCGGCGAAATCGAGCAGCCCGGCCGCGCGCAGCCGACCGACCGGATCCGCCGACGCAGGCAGATTCATGAACCGCACACTGACCTGCCGAGCGGGCGGCGGATGCGTCGTGGTGCGCACGGCAAGCCAGGAGTCGCCCCACACGCCGTCCAGCGCGGCCAGCACCGCGTCGACAACTCCTGGGTCGTAACGACTTTCGGCCAGCCGCGCGAATTCGCGCAGGTCCCGCCGAAGGATTTCCGCTGTCACGCCGGACGCGCTCATAGACCATCACCTCGAAATGCCACGGACAGTGCGGGTGTGGAACGCGTCTACGATAACGCGCCCGGCAACCGGGCGGGAGACGCTACGGGAACTGCGATGTGGTGATCACGCCCTCGACGCCGACCGGCTGTGTGGAACGCGTCGGCAGTACCGGCGTCGCGGTGTCGCTGTAGCGACGCTTGACCATGGCCGCGGCCTGCTCGGGCGTCTCCGGCCGCCACGGCCGGGTCGACAGTTTCTCCAGCACACAGATCAGCAGCAGCTGGCGCATGCGGGTGACCGGGTGGCAGTTCAGGCCCGCGGGGCCGAGCCCCTCGCCGGCGGTGCCGCGGTCCTCCACCGGGACGGTCTCGGTGAGCAGCCAGTACAGCTCCGGCCCGAGCAGCACGGACTCGCCGTTGCTGTCGTTGAACCAACGCACCGAGTACTCGATCAGCAGTTCCGCGATCGGCCCGCTCTGCCGCAGCGCGTCGACGAAACGGGGTAGTCCCCCGCTGCCGTCGGTATTGCGCTGGATCAAAGTCGCGATCCGGTCCGCGACCTCCCGGAGCTGGGTGATGTCCGGATCGGGCAACTGCGGCAAGGTCATCAATTCTCCTAACACGGGCGATGGCGGTTTTCGCCTGCTGTGCACATTCCCCGTCACCCGGCAAGAATTCAGCATCCATGCGCCCGTTGTCAATGACGCATTAATAGCCGAAGCACATCACGGGACTATCTCGAACCATCCGAAACAGCGTGCCCATCAGTCGGTTTCACGGCGTCCCGCGATCGCGGTGATCTTGTCGCGAGCGTCTTTGGCGGCGTGTTTCTCGTTGGCGTAGAGCAAGCCGTAGGTGAATCCGTTCTCCCCGCCGGTCGTGCCCGCCGAGGTCGCGATGCGCCAGAGGAACGCGGCCGACACGACGCCGTCGTTGTAGTCACCGAGCACGCTCTGAATCTTCTTGTAGTACTTGATATTCGCCTTGGCGCTCGCGCGCACCGGCTGGTACAGCTCGGCGGCGTAGCGGGCGCGCTTGGCGGCCTTACGGGCGCGGTGCAGCGACTCGTCGCGCTGGTCGCGCAGCGCCTCGGCGAGTCGCCGGTCGGCCTTGTGCGCGGCGCGGTCGGCCCGGCGCACCAACTGGCCCTTGCCGATACCGATCGTGCACGGCGGCCGCGATTGCCAGGTGCGCAGAGCGGCGAGCAGCGCGAGGTAGCGCGGCGAGTCCATGGCCTCCGCGAGCGCCTTGCGACGGGTGACCTGACGCTCGAGCAGCGTCGCGTCGATGCGCGCCGCCACGGGCCCGAGCACGAGTTCGAGCGGCAGCTCGGCGACCTTGTCGGCCAGGCGACGGCGCTGCACGTGGCAGTCGCGCACCTCGCCGAGCAGCCCGGCGTACCACTTCAGCTCGTCCGCGACGCCGTCGATGGCGGCGGGGTCGAGCAGCTTGCCGAAGACGCGCAGCGTGCTGCGCAGGCGCCGGGTCGCGACGCGCGTGTCGTGGATCGGATCCTCCCCGCGGCGCAGCGCGACGTCCCCGGCGAAGATCGCGTCGATCTGCGCGGTCAGGTAATCGCGCAGCGCGCGTTCGGCTTTCGAGCCGGGCATGGCCGGCCCACTCGGCGGCGGCAGCACCCGCGACAGCTTGGACGGATACTTCGACCTGGCCGCGCCCGCCTCGGTGAGCCGCTCCACCAGGATCTCCGGCATGGTGTCGGTGTGCGGGCCGAGTTCGACCTCGATCTCGCGCCAGGCGAGCGCGTCCGTCTCTCCTGGGACGGGCGTCGTCTGCACCACATCGTCGTCGATCTCGATGATCAGCTCGCCGTCCGGCCCGAGCACCCGGTGCCGGTTGCGCAGAGTGTGAATCGTGGTGACCACGTTGAGTTCTCGGCCGAGCGCGGCTCCGGTGACGACCTCGGCGAGCTCGCGCGGCAGTTCTTCGGACCAGGCGGCGGTCACCTCGACGCGGCCGTCGGCCTGCGGAACCTTGAGCTGCCAACCGGATTCGTCGTCGCCCGCCCTGCGGCGCAGCGTCAGCCGATGGGTGAGCAGATCGCGCTCGGCGGTATCGAAATAGGTGCTGGTGAGTTCGACCGATGTCTCCTCGACGTGCCCGCCGGGAACGAGATCATCGATGGCCGGAAGCGTGAACTCGCGGTCGACCTCCCATTTGGTTTCGCGTTCCAATACATCTTTCATCCCTATAGCGTTCCCGGCCCACCATGCGCGAAACAGCCCGGTCAGCGAGCCTCGGACAGGATTTGCTCGGCGAACTTGTCGTCCAGGGCGACGCGAACCAAGGCCGCGGCCAGCTCCGCCGCGTGATCTTCCGGCACGAGATGAGCGAGCTCGTCCGGGTCCGTCGGCAAGTGCACGCGTTCCGCCCCGCGCCGGGCCCGCTCATCGAAATACGGTCGCGCCCAAGGCCAAACGTCTTGCACCTCGCGCAGGAAGATATCGCTTCCGGTGGGGCCGATGCCCTGGAATTCGCGCAGCAGCTCCGCCGCCCGCTCGCGGTCCCCGCCCGCTTCCTCGGCCAGCTTGCGCAGGTCGCCGCGGTATTTGTCGAGCACCATGTGGGCGTTCGCGCCGAGGCGGGTGGCGGTGCTTTCGTCGTAGCGCTTGTAGTGCGCCCGGCCGAGCGCGTCGACGAGCTCCTGCCACGGCGCGTCGGCGACGCGCCGCGGCGTGCGATACCCGCTGGAGATCAGCTCCTTGGCGGCGGCGACGGCGATCTCGGCGGAGATGCGCGTGCTCAGCAACTCCGCGAGCATGAGCAACTGGAACAGCGGAGCGGGCTTGTCCGCCACGGTGATTCCCGCCTCGGCGGCGTAACCGGCGCCCGCCCGATCGAGTAAGGCGTGCACGACTTCTCGTTCGCTCATCGCGACCTCCTCATCGCTTGCTCGGAATACCCTCGCTCCCGACGAAACTCGACTCTTCTGGGCTGACCAGCCCGAGCAGGGTCAGCGGACGGGGCGTCACCAGGTTGGTGGCGTAGGTCACCGTGATCGCCCATCGATTGAGCCCGCGCGGCACGGCGAAGGTGTGATAGGCCCGCGTCACCGCCTTGGCGAGGAGCCCGGACATGTGCACGCCCAACGGATTCGCGACCGCGAAGCCGGGACCGAGATCGACCACGAGACCCATATCGCGATGCTTGTACGGCGCGGCGTGCCCGATTCCGAGGCTGGCGGCCACATTTCGGGCGAGCGCCTTGCCCTGCCGGGTCGCGTGCTGCGCGGTCGGCGGGGTGATCTTGCCGGGCACCGTGAGGTCGGGCACCGCGGCCGCGTCGCCGCCGGCGAAGACGTCGGGATGGCCGGGCACGCCGAGATTCGCGTCGACCACCAGTCGTCCGCGCTCCATCGGCAGGTCGAGGGTCTGGAGCAGCGGGGCGCCCGTCACGCCGGTCACCCAGGCGACGGTGTGGGTGGGCACGACGCTGTCGTCGGTCAGCACGACGTGGCTGTCGGTCAGCTCCTTCAGCGAGGTCTTCAACCGGATGTCGATGCCGCGCCCGCGCAACACGGTCAGCACCTTGTCGCCGAGTTTCTCGCCGACCTCCGGCATCACCCGATCGGCCATGTCCAGCAGCACGAAACGGATCTCGCCCGGGTCGAAGCCGCGGCGGTGCGCGTAGGCGTCCGCCAGCGCGCGCAGCTGGGCGACCAATTCCGTTCCGGCATACGAGGCTCCGACCACCACCACGGTGCGCCGGGCGCGACGCACCTGCGGATCGTCCTCGTGGTCGGCCAGTTCGAGCTGGCGCAGCATCTGCTCGCGCAGATACAGCGCCTCGGCAACGGTTTTCAGACCGCGCGCGTGCTCGGCCAGGCCGGGCACGTCGAACAGCCGCGTCACCGAGCCGGGCGTGAGCACGAGCCGGTCCCAGGACAATTCGCGCGGCGCGTGGTAGTCGCTGGTCACCGTGATCGTCTTGCGTTGCAGGTCAATCGATTCCGCCTTCGCGACGACCAGGCGCACCCGCGGCAGCGCGTCCGCCAGCGAGATGACGACGAACCGCGGATCGATCAAACCGCCTGCCACGTCGGGCAACAGCGGCGTATAGAGCATGTAATCGGTGGGCGTGACGAGGACCACCTCGACGTCTCGGTCCCCCTGCGCCAGGAGGCGGCAGAGCTTCCTGGCGCAGGTGAAGCCGGCGAACCCGCTGCCGACGATCACGACGCGCTGCGGGCCTGCGGTGTTTTCTGTCGGCACTGCGGGTACCTCCTCGGTTCGTCGTATCAGGCGTCGGGGCGCGCGATATCGCCTCGCCAGGCGCCTGTTTCGTGATCCCGGTCCTCGATGAACTTCTTGAAGCGCTGCATATCGCCGTGCACCCGGTGCTTCAGCACACCGAGCCGGTCGGCCGCGTTCTCCAGGAAGCCCTCCGGGTCGACCTCCATCTGCGCGGTGATCCTGGTGTGGGTGTCGTCGAGCCGATGGAACGTGATGACGCCCGCGTGCTGGGGGCCGGTGTCGGACTTCCAGGCCACGCGCTCGTCGGGGTGTTGCTCGGTGATGGTGGCGTCGAACTCGCGGGTCGCGGGGCCGACGTGGATCCGCCAGTGCGTGTGCTGGTCATCGATCTGACGCACCTCCTCGACGCCCTCCATGAACTGCGGGAAGGACTCGAACTGCGTCCACTGGTTGTAGGCGGTGCGGACCGGTACCTCGACGTCTACGGTGGCGGCCAAGGTGCTCATGTGTACCCCTTTCCTCGCTGGACCTCGCTGAGTCCAGCCCTTCGACAGTCGCGCTCGGCGACTCGGTCAGTGGCCGCATACCCGGGCATCCCGGGGAAAAACCGCCCCCCGAGCGAACACTCGGCGTAATCGCTTACCGGCGCGGAGATTTCGATCACTTCGCCACGACGCGAATGGTGTGCAACTCCGGGTCGGCGGGGTCGGGCACGTTCATGCCCGCCTCGATGCCGGTGCGCAGATACTCGATGACCGGCTCGTTGATCACCTCGCCCGGCATGATGACCGGAATGCCCGGCGGATAGGGCGTGACCTGCTCGGCCGCGATGCGCCCCGGCGCCTGCGCCACCGGCACCGTGTCCACCGGCCCGAAGAACGCGTCGCGCGGCAACATCGCGGTCTCCAGCTCGATCTCCTCCGGCGCGAGGAGCCGAATGCCATGCGGCTGCGGATCTTTCAGCTGTTCGCGCCAGGCGGTGACATCCTCGACCAGGCGGTCGACGGTGCCGTCGTCGTCGGCCATGGACAGCGTGGCCATGATGCGGCGATGGTCGCTGAGGCCCAGATCGAGGTGGCGGTGCTCGCGCAGCCAGTCCGCGGCCTGGTAACCCGTTGCGCCCGTGTCGAATACGTCCATGAGCACCTGCATGCGGTCCAGGTCGTGGGATGCCTCGACACCGAGCAGTTCCTTCTCCATCACCTGAATGCCGGGGATCCGGGCGAGTTCGGTGCGCGCCCGGTCCGCCAGGCGCAGCCCCGCCTCCAGCAGGTCGTGTCCCTGCTGCACCATCTGCCTGCGCCAGCCGTCGATGGCCGAGTAGACCAGCACATTCGGGCTGGTGGTCATGAGCAGGTCGGCGCAGGCGCTCAGCCGCGAGTAGTCGACGAGATCGCCCTGCACATGGAACACCGAGCCCTGCTCGAAGCCGGCGCCCATCTTGTGCACGCTCACCACGCACACGTCGGCGCCCGCGTCCATCGCCCAGGTCGGCAGGTCGTCGTGGAACGGCAGGTGCGCGCCCCACGCCTCGTCCACGATCAGCGGCTTGCCGCGCTCGTGGCACACCTCGGCGATCCCCGCGATATCGGCGCAGGTCCCGTAGGGGCTCGGGCTGACGATCAGCGCGCCCGCCGCGTCGGGGTGGCGTTCCCAGGCGTCGCGGATCTGATCGACCGACGGCGGGTGCGAGAAGTGGCGTTCGGTGTCCCAGCGCGGGGTGACCCAGCGCGGCTGCAGTCCGGCGAAGATCAGGCCCGCGACGATCGACTTGTGGCTGTCCCGGCCCAGGATCAGGCCGCCGTCCTTGCCGCCCGCGACCGCCATCATGGCCGCCTTCACCGACAGCGAGCTGCCGCAGGTGGAGAAGAAGGCCATCTCGGCGCCCACCGCCTCGGCCATGAGTTTCTCGGCGTCGGAGAGGTACTCGCCGCGCGCCCGGCGATCATCCAGACCCCCGGAGGCCAGCACGTCGTCGCGGAACGCGTCACCGAGTACCCGCCGGACTCGCTCGTCCACGCCGCGACCCTGCCGATGACCGGGCGGCGTGAAGCCGTACCGGCCCCGGGTTCGATAGTCGGCCAATGCGTCCAGAATCGGTGCTCGTGTTTGGTCCATTCCTCTAGGGCTACCCGCGCGTGAGCCCGGCATGCATGGTCGCGGCAATCCTCGAGTAACCGCCGCCGGTTCGGTATGCGCGAGGTCGTCGGCGCCGGGTCTGTTTGCCCGGCAACGCCCTGGGTAGATCGCAGGCGACATATACCCATGCCCGAAAGGTTGATTCCCATGCAGGTCACGCGCGGTGCTCTTCTTGTTCGGCTCGATGACAAGGATCCGGCGATGTTGCGGGTCAAGGCGGTGCGGCACTCGCCGGTCCCCTACGCCGAGGTCGAACCGGCCGGCGGCGGCCGACGATCCACCGTCCTGTTGGCGGAGGTGGAGCGGGAATTCCGGGTGGAGTCCGGCGGGCTACCCATCGGGGGGTGAGCGCGACCGGGCACCGCGCGCCTGGTCCCGCTCACCGCACGAGCGGGACCACCACTGTGCGCGGAGAGGAATTGAGGGAGAGGGAGTTTTGTGAGCGAATCGACCGAGGAACTCGCCGAGGAGATCGCGGCGCTGGCCCAGCGCACCGAGTCCACCGTCGCGGTCGCGGAGTCGCTGACCGCGGGCCAGATCGCCGCCGCGTTCGGAGCGGCGCCCGACTCCGGGGACTGGTTCCGCGGCGGGGTGGTCGCCTACTCGCGCTACGTCAAACACCATGTGCTCGACGTTCCCGAGGGTCCGGTGGTGTCGCGGGTCTCCGCGGAGGCGATGGCGCGGACGGTGCGGTCGATGACCGACGCGACGATCGCCGTGGGCGTGACCGGCGTGGGCGGACCCGATCGGCAGGACGACGAGCCGCCCGGCACCGTGTGGTTCGCCATCGCGGTCGACGACGCACCCGTGGCGCTGCGCCGGCAGTTCGAGGGTGAGCCCGGTGAGGTGCTCGACCAAACCATAGACCAGGCACTGGAGTTGGTGCTCGCGGCGATGAAGGATCCCGCCGGGCTGCCCGAGTTGGCGCGGAAACTCACCGAAACGCTTTGAGCAAGCGGGATTTCGAGCGCGCGCCGACGACGTGCGAAAAGGGCTGACAGGGAACCCAATTCGCCTGTCAGCCCAACTCGTCCGAACTACTTGTCGTGCTGATGACCGGCCTGCTTCGCCTCGTCCACATCGGCCTCGGCGCGGGCCTTCTCCGCGGCCGCTTCCTTCTGTGCCGCTTCGCGCTGGGACTCGGCCTTGTCCTGCTGCGCTTGTCCCTCGCCTTTGAGGTTCTCGTCACCGGTGACGACGCCAGCAGCCTCTTTGGTCTTGCCTTTCACGTCTTCGACGATTCCTTCGACACCCTCGCGGGGTCCACTTCCATGCTCCGACACCGAAAACCTCCGAGCTATCCGACGAACAACTGACACCCAGCGCTTACCCGCTCTCCCCCACCCCAACCCGAACGCACTGATCGGTCGCGAAAACCCCTCTCCAGCAACCGTTTACCCGCGCGCACTTTCCGAGTGCCCGCACCCGCGCCGGTTTCGATCTCGGTGACCGTAATACTGGCCCTCCCGCGCGACACCTGGTTTCGTCTACTCGACCATCAGGTGGAGCGAGAGGCCTTGGTATGTCCGGCGATTACCCAGCGGAGACCGACACCGTCCAGATCGTCAAGCTCGGCGCGCACATCGGCGCGCGGGTCGACGGCGTCCGGCTCGGCGCGGATCTGGACACGCGGACCGTCGCCACCCTCCGCGCGGCGCTGGCCGAGCACCGGGTGCTGTTCTTCCGCGGGCAGCACCACCTCACCGAGGACGGTCAGTACGAGTTCGCCGAGCTGCTCGGCACCCCGACCACCCCGCACCCGACGCTCACCTCCGCGGGCGTGAAGAGCCTGGCCATCGACTCCCGGCACGGGCGCTCGAACGTGTGGCACACCGACGTCACCTTCGTCGACCGGGTGCCGAAGGCGTCGATCCTGCGCGCGGTCGCGCTGCCCAGCTACGGCGGCTCGACCACCTGGGCCTCGACCGTGGCCGCGTACAACTCGCTGCCGGACCCGCTCAAACGGCTGGCCGAGAGCCTGCGCGCGCGGCACACCAACCGCTACGACTACGCCGCGGACACCGAGGAGCGCGACGACGAGGGCAGCAAGGCCTACCGCCGCGAATTCGAGTCCAGCTACTTCGAGACCGAGCACCCGGTGGTGCACGTTCATCCGGAGACCGGCGAGCGCGCCTTGCTGCTCGGCTGCTTCGTGAAGCAGATCGTCGGCGTCTCGAGCGGCGAGTCGCAGGCGCTGTTCCGGCTGTTCCAGGACCGTGTCACGCGCTTGGAGCACACGGTCCGCTGGGACTGGTCCCTCGGCGACGTGGCCATCTGGGACAACCACGCCACCCAGCACTACGCCGTCGACGACTACGACGGCGCCGAGCATCGCAGGCTGACCCGCATCACGCTGGCGGGCGCGGTCCCGGTCGGCGTGGACGGAACGGCGAGCACCGTGATCGAGGGCAACGCCGAGTACTACTCCGCCGTCGACAGGTTGCGGGGCGCGGCATAAACGAATTCGGACACATTGTTTCGAAGCCGATAAACGGGGGCAATTGAACGCACAGGGGTCGGCCGATCCGGTGAATCACGCGCCGCGCGTCGTCCGGCCCCTGACGCGTGCCGTCGATTAGTCTTTGACGGCTCGCGCACGGCGCATACAGGCGCCGACAGATCTCGCCGAATGAATGGGAATCGCGTGAACTTATGGAACTACGTGCGGGGACGGGGAGAATTCCTGGCATTCCTCACCTATCAGCATGCCTCCCTTGCCTTCCAGACGGTCCTGGTCGGGACGGTCGTCGCGGTTCTCGTCGCCGTCGCGGTGTATCGGCTCCCGCTGCTGTCCGCGCTCACCCTGACCTCTAGCCGCGTCGCGCTGACGATTCCGTCGCTCGCGCTGCTCGCGCTGCTGCTGGTGCCGTTCGGGCTCGGCGTGGTCCCGTCCTTTCTCATGCTCGCGTTCTTCGCCGCGCTGCCGGTGATCGGCAATGCGATCGTGGGCCTGCGGTCGGTGCCGTCGTCGGTCATCGAATCCGCGCGCGGCATCGGCTTTTCGCGCTCGCGCATTCTGCTGACCGTCGAATTGCCGATCGCGTGGCCGGTGATCCTCACCGGAATCCGGGTGTCCACGCAGATGATCGTCGGCGTCGGCGCCATCGTCGCCTATGTCCTCGGCCCCGGCCTCGGCTCGCTGATATTCAACGGACTGTCCCGCCTCGGCGGCGCCAACGCCATCGAGATGGCGCTCACCGGAACCATTCTCATCGTCCTCATCGCGTTGGTGTTCGACGCGCTGCTCGTCCTGCTCGGACGCCTCACCATCGCAAAGGGACTGTCATGACCGACCAATTGGCCCCGGAACGCAATGTCACCGGCGCGGACATCAAACTCGACGGGGTCGTCAAGCGCTACCGGGGCCAGCGCGCGCCCGCGGTCGAGCGCCTCGATCTCGACATCGACGCGGGCGAGATCGTCGCGTTCGTCGGGCCGTCCGGCTGCGGTAAGACGACCACGCTCAAGATGATCAACCGATTGATCGAGCCGACCGAGGGCCGGATCTTCATCGGCGGCCGCGACGTCACCCGCGAGGACCCGGACAAGCTGCGGCAGTCGATCGGGTACGTCATCCAGTCCGGCGGGCTGTTCCCGCACTGGACGGTCGCGAAGAACGTCGGCGCCATCCCGCGCGTGCTCGGCTGGGACCGCAAACGGATCGCCGAGCGCACCGAGTACCTGCTCGACCTGGTCGGCCTCGACCCCGCCACCTTCGCCGACCGGCTGCCCAAGGACATGTCGGGCGGCCAGCAGCAGCGGGTCGGCGTCGCGCGGGCGCTCGCGGCCGATCCGCCGGTGCTGCTGATGGACGAGCCGTTCGGCGCGGTCGACCCGATCACCCGGGTTCGCTTGCAGGACAGCCTGATCGGGATCCAGCACGAGCTCGGCAAGACCATCGTGGTCGTCACGCACGACTTCGAGGAGGCCACCAAGCTCGGCGACAAGGTGCTCATCCTGTCCGAGGGCGGGCACGTCGAGCAGTACGCGGCGCCCGAGGAGATCCTCACCGATCCGGCCACGCCGTTCGTGGAGGAGTTCGTCGGGTCCGGCGCGAAGCTGGCGTATCTGACCGTGTCGCGGGTGCGCGACGTGCCGTACGACGAGGTGGTGACCGCGCGGGTCGGCGAGCCGGCGCAGGCGGTGATCGGACGCGCCAGGGCGGCCGGGCAGACCTGGGTGGTGGTCGTGGACGAGGCGGGCCGGCCGCGGTCGTGGCCCTCGCTGACCGAGGTGGCGACGAAACCGGAGGTCTCCGACTTCCTCGATCGGCGCCTGCCCGTCGTCGCCCGCTCCTCGACCCTCAACGACGCGCTCGACGCCATGCTCGCGGCCAGCCAGGGCGCCGCGCTGGTCACCGACGGGCGCGGCGCGGTGGTCGGCTCGCTCAGCATCGGCGCGGTGACCGAGACGATCCAGGCCAAGCTCGCGGAGGTGCACTCCGAGGAGGACGATTACGAAACCTACGTCGACGGAACGGATCCCACGCCGACCCCGGTGGTGGCCGCCGACGACGAGCCCGGATCGGCCGAACCGGCATGAGGCGCCGGGTGCCCATCGATGTCTGGTTCGAGCCGCTCGTGATCGCCGTCATCGGCGTCGGCTACGTGCTGTGGTATCGCTCGACGACGTTCACCCCGACCGAGCAGGCCGCGCTCGGCTGGGACAATCTCCAGACCACGATCCTGGCGCACATCAAGCTGACGGTGGTGGCCACGGTGATCGTAGTGGCGGTCGCGATACCGCTCGGCATCGCGCTCACCCGGCCCGCGCTGAAGCGGCTCGAGCCGATCGCGGTGAACGTGGCCAATATCGGACAGGCCGCGCCCGCGGTCGGCCTGCTGGTGCTGTTCACGTTCTGGCTCGGCACCGGATTCCGCACGGCCATAGTCGGTTTGGTGGTGTACGCCATCCTGCCGATCCTGCAGAACACCATCGTCGGGCTGCGGCAGGTGGACCACCGCACGATCGAGGCCTCGCGCGGCATCGGCTTCTCGGGCGGCCGGACGCTGGTGCAGGTCGAGCTGCCGCTGGCGGTGCCGGTGATCCTCAACGGGGTGCGCACGGCGCTGGTCATCCTGGTGGGCACCGCGACGCTGAGCACGTTCATCGGGGCGACCAGCCTCGGCACGCTCATCACCACCGGGGTCACGCTGTTCCTGCCGAAGCTGCTCATCTCCGGCGCGGTGCTGGTCGGGCTGCTCGCGCTGACCATCGACTGGCTCGGGCGGCTGGTCGAGCTGGTCGCGACGCCGCGAGGCATCTCATGAAAGCGCCTCGCCTGCAACGGGTTACGCTGCTGTGCGCCGCGCTGGCGCTGCTCGCCGGGTGCGGGCTGGTCAGCTCGTCCGGCACGTTCCACGAGGCGCACCTGCCCGACGGTCAGGAGCCGCTCGACGGGGCGGAACTGGTCGTCACCTCCAAGAGCTTCACCGAGGGCGTGCTGCTCGGCAAGATCACCGCGACCTACCTCGCCGCGGCGGGGGCCGAGGTCAAGGACATGACCGGGGCGCCGGGTTCGGCGTCGTCGCGGCAGGCCCAGCTCAACGGGGACGCCGACATCCTCTGGGAGTACACCGGCACCGGCTGGGTCAACTACCACAACCAGACCGAGACCATCGCCGACCCGCACGAGCTGTGGCAGCGCGTGCACGACATCGAGAAGCGCGACCACGACCTGGAGTGGTTGCCGCCCGCGAACTTCAACGACACCTACGCCTTCGGCGCGTCGACGCCGAACGCCGAACGCCTGCACGTGCGTTCGCTCTCCGATGTCGCGGGGCTGCCGGTGCCCGACCGCACCTTCTGCGTGGACGACGAGTTCTTCAGCCGCTCCGACGGTTTCATCCCGATGCTGGCGAAATACGGGATACCGTACAACGATCCGAACGGCGTACCGCAGGGCAACGTCACCCGGATGGACGCCGGCGTCGTCTACACCGC
Organism: Nocardia tenerifensis NBRC 101015; assembly: GCF_000308715.1. Taxonomy (GTDB): domain Bacteria; phylum Actinomycetota; class Actinomycetes; order Mycobacteriales; family Mycobacteriaceae; genus Nocardia; species Nocardia tenerifensis. Next base: position 22,760 of record NZ_BAGH01000604.1, on the reverse strand, counting down.
GACGGCCAAGGGCGCACCGTGCAATTTCGGGATGGTGTACACCACCGACGGCCGGGTCAAGAACCTGAATCTCGTTGTGCTGGACGACGACAAGAAGTTCTTCCTGCCCTACAGCGGCACCGCCGTCGTTCGCGGGCCGATCCTCGAGCGCCACCCCGAATTGCGCGGACTGCTCGCGACCATCTCCGAACACCTCACCGACGATCTGATGCAGGACCTCAACGGCCGCGTCGACATCGACGGCGAGGATCCCGCGGACGTCGCCTACGACTGGCTGAAGCGGGAGAAGTTGATCGCCTAGGTTCAGGGTTGTCCCCGAGGAAAGACCGGTCTGCGGGGTGACGACCGCACCCGGCGGCGCTGCCTATTGTGCAGCCATGACATCTGGGCAACCGGTACTGGCGGACGAGCACGCCGAGCGACGGCGGACGGCGCGGCGCGGGGTGTGGGTCTTCCTCGTCGGCGTGGTCGTGCTGTCCGCTCCCGCAATGCTTTTCGCGGTCGCCGCACGCAACGACCTCGGGGTCCTGCTGCTCATGTGGGCGCCGGGGCTGGCCGCGCTGATCGCCCGAGTGGTGCTGCGCGAGGGGTTCGACGACATCTCGCTGCGGATCGGCGGGCGGCGCGGCTGGTGGGCGATGCCGCTCGCGCTCGGCTATCCGGTGGCGATCGCGGTCGCCGCCTACGGCGTGGGCTGGGCCACCGGGCTCGCCGAATACACCTCCTCGGCCGGCTGGGTGTCCTTCGGCGGCGAGTTGCTCGCCGGCGTGGTGCTGGGCACCGCGATCGGGCTGGTATTCGCGCTCGGCGAGGAGCTCGGCTGGCGCGGCTACCTGCTCACCCGGCTCATCGACGCCGAGGTGCCCCGGCCGGTCCTGGTGAGCGGATCGATCTGGGCCGCTTGGCATCTGCCGCTGATCATCGGCGGCAGCTACCTGACCGGCAACGGCGGGTCCGTGGCGGTGATCGCGGTGCTGTTCGTCGCGCAGGTGACCGTGGTCTCCTACGTCTTCGCCCGGGTCCGGCTCGACACCGGCAGCGTATGGCCGGCCGTCGTGCTGCACGCGTCGTGGAACAGCGTCATCCAGACCGTGTTCGACCCGCACACCGCGGGACCGCACGCCTGGTTGTGGCTCGGCGAGCAGGGCGTATTGACCTTGGCCGCCAACGTGATCGGGGCCGTGATCGTCTGCCGGCGGCCGGGGCGACTGCTGCGCAAGCCGTCGCCCTGAGCCGCGGCGATCAGTTCGCGGAGGGGTCCGCGGCGGGAGTCAGGAGCACCAGCGGGATTTCGCGGGTGGTCTTCTCCTGGTATCCCGCGTACACCTTCTGCGCGGCGACCACGCGGGGCCACAGCTCGGCGCGCTCGGCGGCGTCGGCGATCTTCGCGGTCATCGGCACGCGCGGCCCGCTGCGCACCGACACCAGAACATTCGGATTGTCACGGAGATTCAGGTACCAGGCCGGGTGTGTCGGGTCGCCGCCGCGGGACGCGACGACCACGTAGGTGTCGCCGTCGACGATCGGCGCCGTCAGCATCACCGCGTGCTGGCGACCCGATTTGCGGCCGGTGGTCACGAGTTCCACCGACGGCATGCCGCTGAACTCGTTGCCCAGCTTGCCGCAGCTGACCTTCAACAGCACCCGATGCGCCGTATTCATAGTTTTGAGAGCGAAATTCGATGGCATAGGGGTCCTTCACCACACTGAACGGGACCGAGCTCGGACACCCCAGGGTACCCCGCAGTACCTAGGCTCGTCGCTCCGCCGGTTCGCCTGCGGCCAGGGCGGTGGCATAGGTGGCGAGGCCGTCCGCCATCTGCTGCATGGTGGCGCGCATGACGCGTTGCATGAGCCAGCCCGACTTCCACCGGGCCCGAAAGGTTCCGTACCAGTGGATGATCGTGCCGCCGTCGGGGCTCGGGAGGAGATCGACGACGGCGCTGTAGTCGCGCAGGACCCAGTTGAAGGCGTCCGCATAGGTCAGTTTCCGGCCCTCGTCGATCGCGATCAGCCGCTCGCCGGTGACGACGCGTCCGGTGCGGAACGCGCGCACCGAGCCGACGGGGTCGTGGCCCTCGGGGTCGAGCCCGCTGGAGCGTTCGAGGTCGAGGGCGTCGACGGTCGACCACCTCGGCCAGGTGCGGGCGTCGATGAGCAGCGACCAGACGACGGCCGGCGCGGCGGCCGAGGTGGCGGTCACGTCGTAGCTCTGCATGGCGGAGTTCCTTTCGTTCGCGGCCGGACCCACGTCGAGACGCACGCGAGTTGTTGCGCCGATTCGAAACTAAGCCCGCCGATCCGGGTGCGACCAGGCCGCCGATTGCCGACTATCGGTCAGATTTTGCGGTACACCGACGGCCGGACGCCGACCTCGTTCACGAAGGCGGACGACAGCGCCCCGGGACTGGCGAAACCGCACCGCTCGGCGATCTGCCCGATGGTCAGGGCGCTGCCGGACAGCAGCCGCCGCGCCTGCTCGATCCGCAGCCGGATCAGGTAGCGATGCGGCGTCTCGCCGGTGGCCGCGCGGAAGACGCGGATGAAGTGGTACACGCTCAGGTGCGCCGCCCCGGCGATGTCGGCGAGCGTGATCGGCTCGGCCAGGCGCTCGCGCATGAAGGCGGTGCCCGCGCGCACCGCGGCGTGCTCGGGGCCGGGCGGGGCCTCGTGCTTGCCCTTGCTCAGCAGGTGCGTGGTAAGGAACGCGGCGGCGGACTCCGCGTAGAGATCGTTCGCGACGTCGGCCTGGGGCAGGGCGCGCAGCACGTGTTCGACCACCGGATCGCCCGCGCCCAGCGCGGCCGACAGCGCCTCGAAATCCGGCTTCCCACAGTCGAGTTCGGCCGCGGTGCGCTCGGCGGTGGCGGCAGGCAGGTGCACCTGGATGGTGCGCAGGGCCGAGGTCGCCCGATAGTCACGGGTGATCGACCGGCCGGGGATCATGAGCTCCAGATGGCCGGGCACCCAGCGGCGGCGCTCCGAGCCGCCGGAGCCGTGGGTCCGCATGACCGCGTCCCCGGCGACGCAGAGCACCAGGTGCAGATCGGCCACCGCGGGCATCGGCAGGGCCTCGACCTCGGACGCGTGCTCGAAACTCTGCACGAGCAGCGAACGCCACTCCGAGACCTCCCAGCTGCAGAACGTGCGCCGCACATAGGTCGGCATGTCGAATCCCGCGTAAGGTTCCAGATCGAAGCCAGGTGAGTCGCACACGACATCCAGCCTAGGACGCTCGTACCGAACGCGCTGGGGCTCGGCGGTGTGCGCCGGGCGGCACGGCAGGATGGGTTCATGGTGGAAAGCGGTGCGGCCGGAGTCCCGGCGCGCGTGTTCGATTACGACGCCGAGCTGCGTCGATACCAGCGGCGACTGTGGGCGGCGCTCGAGCTGCGGCCCGACGATACGGTTCTCGATATCGGTTGCGGCACAGGTCAACTCACGCGGGACGTGGCCGGTGTCGCGACGCGGGGCAGCGCGCTCGGCGTCGACATCTCGCCCGTCATGCTCGAGCAGGCGCGCCGGATCAGCGCCGACACCGGAGTCCACAATGTGCGCTTCGAGCGGGCGGACGCGCAGGTACATCCGTTTCCCCCGGCGCATTTCACGCTGGCGATCAGCCGGTTCGGCACGATGTTCTTTGCCGATCCGGCCGAGGCGTTCGCCAACATCGGGCGCGCGCTGCGGCCGGGAGCCCCACTGGTGCAAGTGATTTGGCAGCACGCCGACCGGCAGGAGTGGGTCACCGAGATCCACCGGGCGCTGGCGAGCGACGGACCGGCGGAGGTCGACGGCAGCGCGTTTTCGCTGGCCGATCCGGACGAGACCACCGGACTGCTCACCGCCGCCGGGTTCACCGACGTCGCCATCGCCGAGGTTCGCGAGCCCATCTACTACGGACCGGACCCCGACGCCGGTGTCGACGCCGTACTCCCCCTGCGCATGACCAATGACGCGCTCGCCCGCCTCGGCCCCGGCGAGACCGAGCGGGCGCTAGAGCGGCTGCGCGCCGTGATGGCCGCACACTGCTCGGCCGACGGGGTCTGGTTCGACTCGTGCGCGTGGCTGGTCACCGCCACGCGCTAGCGCACTATCGGCAACACTGAGTGCATGCGCTATGTCGGCAGGGTGCCCGCCCCGCCCCTGGACCGGTTCATCGACGACATCTACTGCCTGTCCGGGGTGCCGCGGCACCGCGTGATGAACGTTCCGCCGATGCCGTCCGCCCACCTGTTCCTCAACTTCGGCGCGCCCGCGCGACTGCACGACTCCGACCCCGCCGGGCCGTCGGTCCTGTTCGCCGACGGGTGGTTCATGGGGCTGTGGACCAGGCGATTTCTCGTGGAGTATCCGGCGCGGGTGCGCCTGGTCGGCGTGCATTTCAAACCGTGGGGGCTCTCGCCGTTCGTCGGCGGGGCCGCGGGTGAGCTGCGGAACCGGTGGGCGCCGGTCGACGCGGTCTGGCAGCGGTCGGTGGACCGGATTCGCGAGGAGGTGGGCGCGGTCGCGTCGGCCGCGGACGCACTGCGGGCGGTGAAACGGGAGTTGCGCGCGCGGCTCGCCGAGTCGCCCTTGCGCGGCCTCGACATGGTGGAGCACACCGCCGGGCGCCTGGCGAGGTCGCGGGGCGCGGTGTCGGTCGGCGCGCTCACCGGCGCCGCGGGCGTGAGCGGCACGCACTTGGCCACGCAGTTCAAATCCCATGTCGGGGTGACCCCGAAGCACGTGGCCCGGATCTATCGTTTCGCAGGCCTCATTCTGTCCGTGGACACGCAGGGTCCGGTCGACTGGGCCGAGCTCGCGCACACCGCGGGCTACTTCGACCAGGCCCACTTCAGCAGGGAGTTCAAGGACTTCACCGGCCACACCCCCACCGACTATCTGGCCTTGCGCCGTAGGTTCCCAGCGGTGCACGGGTTTCCGCCGGACAGCGGCCCGATGCCCGCCGATTGATTTTTTACAAGACCGCCCCGCCCGCGCGACGACAAGATCGAAGCCGCTACAACGGACACGAGGAGAACCTGTGGGCACTGTGATCATGCACAACGTGGTGTCGGTCGACGGCTTCATCGCCGACCGGAACGACGACGTCGGGCCGCTGCACGACTGGTATTTCAACGGCGACACACCGCTGATCGAGGACGCAGGCTACGACCACTCCGGGTCGGGCAACCGCATAAAGGTCTCTCGCATCTCCGCGGAGTACGTCCGCCCGATGTGGGCGTCGATCGGCGTGATCATCATGGGCCGCAACCTGTTCGACCTCGTGAACGGCTGGGAGGGCAGCCCGCCCGCCGGCGACCACGTGGTCGTGGTGTCCCACCGCCCCAAACCCGAAGGCTGGCACCCCGAGGCCTCCTACCACTTCGTCGACGACGTGACCGCGGCCATCGACAAGGCCCAGGAGCTGGCCGGCGACCGAACCATCGCCGTGAACGCCGGCGAGGTCGGCGGCCAGATCCTCGCCGCAGGCCTGGTGGACGAGGTCGCGATGGACCTCGTCCCGGTCGTATTCGGTTCCGGCAAAAGGTTTTTCGGCCCCGTCGAGGGTCAGCACCTCCTGGAGGATCCCCACGTGGTCATCCAAGGCGAGGGCGTCCTCCACCTGAAGTTCCGCGTGCGCCGCTAGGTCCCGATTCAGGGTAAGGGGGTGAGGGCGCCGTCTCGATATTGGTCGCGGACTATGAAGCGGCGGACCTTGCCGCTGGAGGTCAGGGGGATGGAGCCGGCGGTTACCAGGACCACGTCGTCCAGGCGCAGGCCGTTGTGTTCGCCCACGGCTCGGCGGACGGCGGCGATGATCTCGAGTTTGTCGGCGTCGTCGGGGGTCTGGCCGCGGTCGAGCTCGGCGACCAGGACGAGGGCGGGGGTCTCGCCGTCGAGGACCTGGAAGGCCACGCAGCGGTCGGGGCGCAGGGCTGGGTGGGCGGCCATGGCGCTGGCCTCGAGGTCGGACGGGTAGTGGTTGTAGCCGTCGACGATGATGAGGTCTTTGCGGCGACCCGTGACGTAGAGCTGGTTCTCGTGGACGAAGCCGAGGTCGCCGGTGCGCAGGAAGTGCCCGGTGCGGCCGGCGACGGTCGCGGCGAAGGTGTCGGCGGTCGCCTCGGGCGCGTCCCAGTAGCCGAGCCCGATGCTGTCGCCGCGCAGGCAGATCTCGCCGACCTGCCCGTCCGGCAGCGGGGTGTGCGTGTCGGGGTCGGTGAGGACGAGTTCGTAGGCGTCGTTCAGCTCGCCGCTGGCCACGAGCCGCCGCCCGCCGGCCACCGGCTCCACCCGGCCCTTGGCCAGGGCGGTCGGGTCCACCTCGACGGTGGTGAGCCCGCTGCCCGCGGGGCCGCCGGTCACCAGGAGCGTGGCCTCGGCGAGCCCATAGCACGGGAACAGGCTGTGCGCGTCGAAGCCCGCCGCGCCGAAGTGCTCGGCGAAGGTGTCCATGGTGTCCACGCGCACGGGCTCCGCACCGCACAGCGCCACCCGCAGAGCGGAAAGGTCATAGCGTTCGACCTGATCGCGCGGTACCCGCCGCACCGCCAGCGCGAAGGAGAAGTTCGGCGCGACGGTATGGGTGGCCTTGTACCGCGACATCGCCGCGATCCAGCGCGCCGGGCGTTGCACAAAAGCCAAGGGGGACATGCTGATCACGGTCGAGTCGCTGTACACCGGATAGGTGACCATGCTGAGCAGGCCCATGTCGTGGAAGGTCGGCAGCCAGGCCACCCCCACCCCGTGCCCGATCTTCCCGGTCACCAGCCGCAGATTGGCGAGCACATTGCCGTGGGTGAGCGCGACGCCCTTCGGCTCACCGGTCGACCCGGACGAATACTGAAGGTGGGCAATGGTATCCCCGGTCAGCCCGGGGTCACGGTAGTCGTCGGCCTCGGCCGCCTCGATGCGGTCGGTCACCACCGTCCGCACCTGCGCGAATCCTTCGGCCTCGGCCAGCACGGGTGTCAGCAGCGGCTCGATATCGGCGCTGGTCAACAGGAGTTCCGCGCCGGAGTTGCGCACGATGGAGGCCAGCCGCGCCAGACTGTCGGCCAGCTTGTTCGGCTGCGGCGGCGCCACCGGCACCGCGATCACCCCGGCGTAGAGGCAGCCGTAGTAGGCGACGACGAACTCCAGTCCGGGCGCGTAGAGCAGCAGCGCCCGCTCCCCCGGCCGGGTGACCCGCGCCAGGTGCGCCGCGGTCGCGCGGGCGGCGCGGTCGAGCTCCGGGAAAGTCATTGTCGCGGTGGGCTCGTCGCCGTCGCCGAGGTGGTAGAAGCGCACCGGCTCCGGCGTCGCCGCGGCGCGGGCGGTGAGCATCTGCGCCAGGTTGGCGGGCTCGACCGGGAAATAGGTTGTCATGCTTGCACTCCTGTGGTCCGGCGGAGGAGATCCGTTTCGGCGCAGACCGATTCGGCCGGTCGCAGCGGAAAGTGTTGCGGCAGCGCGTCGCTGACGAAGGCGCCGACGTACTGCGCGTCGAGATCGAAGTGATGGACGTACCGGGTGGGCAGGTTCACCTCGTCCACGGCCCCGACCACGGCGCGCCCGGTGTGGTCGGTCCGCAACTCGATCGTGTCGGGCGAGACCGACAGCCCGCTGCCCAGCCATTTGAGATAGCTCTCCTTGGCCACCCAGTGGTGCAGGAACCGCTGCCGGTCCCGCCCGACCACGGCGGCCTCCCGCGGCGTCAGTACCCGCCCCGTCAGCCCGGCCAGGTCGAAGCCTGCGTCGAACGGCTCGGCGTCGACCCCGATCGACCCGGACCCGGCGACGGCCACGACGGCGAGCCCTCGCGTGTGCGTGAGATTGAACGCCGGTGCCCCGCAGGGCAACTCCGGCTTGCCGTGCGGCCCGGTGGCGAAGCGCAGCTCACTCGGTCGGCATCCGGTATACGCGGCCAGCACGCACCGCAGGGTGGCCCGGATGCGCACGAAGTCGCTGGCGAATTCGGCCGTGTCGAACCGGGCGCACCGCGAGATCTCCTCGGCGGACAACACCAAACTGTCCTCGGGCAAACATCTTCCGTTGAGCTTCAGCCACCACAGCTCGACCGCACCGGGCGCGATGACCCGCCGCACCGCGGTCTCGCCGATCATGACGGCCTCGACAGACAGTGCCGGACCCGGCGAATCACGATGTCGCGGTGCGACATCACGAAGAAGTGCCCGCCGGGCACCAGCTCGATGTCGACCCCGGCCGACCCGCACTCGGTCCACGGCTCGAGCTCGGCCATGGACACGTGCGTGTCGTCGCCGCCGCTGAGCACCGTGATCGGCACGTCCAGGGGCGGGTCGGGCCGATATCGATAGGTCTGGTCGACCCCGAGGTCGGCCCGCATGAGCGTGAGCACCGACTGGCGCATCTGCTCGTCGGCGAATACCTCGTCGGGGGTGCCGCCGAGCATGCGCACGATCTCGAGCAGCATCTCGTCGTCGGCCAGCCGGATCCACGGCAGCCGCGAAGGGCGTTGCGGCGCACGGCGTCCCGACACGATCAGATGCGTCGGGCGCGGGCCGCCCGCCGCCTGGAGCCTGCGCGCGAGCTCGTAGGCGACCAGCGCGCCCAGACTGTGCCCGAACAGCGCGAACGGCGGCCGCCACTGGCCGTCCATGGCGGCGAGCAGGTCGTCGAGCAGGCGGGTGAGATCCTGGAACGGCTCGTCGCGCAGCCGCATCTCGCGCCCGGGCGGCTGCAGCGGCACCACGTCGACCTCGGGCAGCAGGTGCCTGCGCCACGGCAGGTACGTCGAGGCGCCCGCGCCCGCGTGCGGCAGGCAGTACAGCGTGGTCGCCGCGCCGCCGTCGGCCGGGTACGGCATCCACTTGCGCGCGTCGATCGCCGGGGCGTTCATCGGCGCTCCATCGCGACGGTCTCCACGCGCAGATACGGCGGCGGCTCGGGGGGCGTCGCCGACGACGCGGCCAGCAGCGTGACGCCGTTCTCCTCCCCTACCTCCTGGAAGTCGGCGAATCGGTAGGTGATGTACATGATTCGGTTCCGGTCGGTGGGCACGTACTCGGCGACCAGTCGCGCGCCTTCGGATTGAGCAAGGCGCAGAACGTGATTCAGCAGCACCGTGCCCACACCGCGGGAGATCACCCGGCACGACATCAGCAGCAGCTTCAGCCGCCACTCGTCCGGACCGCGCTCGGCCAGCGCCAGACCGACCTGCCCGTAGGTGCCGTACCGGTCCTCCAGCTCCGCCATCAGCAACAGGTGGTCGTCGGAATCGGCAAGGGCGGCAAGCTCTTCGGCCGAGTACATGACGCCCGTGGAGTTCAGCTGGTTGGTGCGGACGACGAGCTCCTCGGCCCGGCCGATGTCCGAGGGGCCCGCCGGGCTGATGGTGAACCGCATGTCCAGCGTGGCCAGGAACTCGGCGTTGGTGCCGGCGAACTGCTCCTCGGCCGCCGTACGTTCGATGCTCGCCCGGTACATGTGCCGGCGCACCCGCGAGTCCGCGGTCACGTGCTTCGGCTGAAACTCCGGCCGGTCGGCCAGCGTCGCGGCCTCCGCGGCGTCGACGCAGAGCACCTCGGGGTGGGCGAAGCGGACCTCGTCGCGCTCGAGTTCCTGATCATCGACGAAGGCGAGGGTGTCGATGCCGATATCGAGCCGCTGCGCGATCGTCGCCACCGAGGCGGACTTGTTGTCCCAGCTGATCTGCGGATGCAGGAAATACTCCGCGATGCCGAGCTCCTCGAGCTTCGCGGCGGCGATCTCCGGATCGTTGCGGCTGGCGATGGAGTGCAGGATGCCGCGCTCGTCCAGTGCGACGATGGTCTCCCTGATTCCGGGTTTCAGATCGGTGACGGCGGCATTCTCCAAAAGGACTCCGTCCCACAGGGTGTGGTCGAGATCCCAGACCACGCACTTGATGAAGCGGGGGCGCTGACGGACATCGGAGTTCATCGGATTCTCCTGGCCTGGTGCGAATCAATCGACGTCGACGACGCGCGCCTGATTGCGGCACGCGTCGGCGGCGATGAGGACGTGTTGCAGCTGCGTGCTGCCCTCGATGATCTCCATGACCTTGGCGTCGCGCAGGTACCGGCCGACGGGGTAGTCGTCGCTGCAGCCGCGCGCGCCGTGCAGCTGCACGGCGTCGTTGGCCGCGGCCACCGCGGCGGTGGCGGCGAACTGTTTGGCCACGCACGTCGCCATGATGGTGTCCGGGCTGCCCGCGTCCTTGAGCTGCGCGGCCTGCCAGACCAGCAGCCTGGCCGCCCTGGTGTTGGTCGCGATGGTGGAGATCATCTGCTGCACGAGTTGGTGTTCGCGCAGCAGGGACCCGCCCTGCTGACGCGAGTTGGCGTGGCGCACACAGGCATTCAGACAGGCCTGGAGAATGCCGACGCACCCGGCGGCGACGCTGAACCGGCCGATGTCGAGGACCCCGGTGGCGATGGCCAGCCCCATGCCCGCGGGCCCGATGATCGCGTCGGCGCCGACCCGGCAGTCCTCGAAGACGATCTCGGCGACCTGGCTGCCGCGCGTCCCGGTGATCGACGTGACCGGTGTCCGCCGGATGCCCGGACTCGCGGCGTCGACCAGGAACACCGCGGGGCCGACCTCCGTGCGCGCGAAGACGAGCAGCACATCGGCGAGCTGGCCGCCGGTGACCCAGAGCTTGTGCCCGTGCAGAATCCATTCGTCGCCGTCGCGCCGGGCGGAGGCTTGCAGCGCGGCGAAGTCGCTGCCCGCCTCCTCCTCGGTCAGGCAGAACGCGCCGAGCGCGGCGCCGGCCACCATGTCGGCCCGCCACCTGCTCTTCGCGGCGTCGGTCCCCCAGCGGTCCAGCGCGTAGAGCGCCATCGAGTGCACGGTCAGCAGGCTGCGCATGGACGAGCAGCCGCGACCGATCTCCTCGTGCGTGCGCGCGAGCGCGGTCATGCCCGCGCCGGTGCCGCCCTCGGCCGCGGGCAGCACCGCGCCCCATAACCCGCGCGCGGCGAACTCGCCGACGATGCTCGTGTCGATCCGGGCCGCCCGATCGAACTCGGCCGCCCGCGGCGCGAGCACCTCGTCGACGAACGCGCCGATCCGCTCCCGCGACCACGCGTCGAAGGCGGCCTCGGCCCGCACCGCCATCACGCCACCTCGGTACTGCGCCCATTTCGGGCGCTGAGCCGGCCGACCAGCTCGGTCATCACGTCAACGGTGCGGAAGTTGTCGAGCATCAGCTCGTCGTTGGGGATCCGGTCGCCGAGGTTCTGCTCGATGAACATCACCAGTTCCATCGCGAAAAGCGAGTTGACGAAGCCACTTTCGAAGATGTCGCGATCGTCGTCGAGCAGCCCGTCGGGGAATCGCTTGGCGACGAATTCGTGGAGCTCGGCACGGGCATCGGAGAACATAACTACCGTCCTGTCGGTCGCGGGGAAGGGGTGCGGTGGTGCGGGCGGACTCTCATGAGTAGGAGAAGAAGCCCTGACCGGACTTGCGGCCGTGCAGCCCGGCGTCCACCATCTTCTTCAGCAAGGGGCACGGCCGATACTTGCTGTCTCCGTAGAACTCCTGGAGTCCCTCGATGCTGTACAGGATGGTGTCGAGCCCGATGAGGTCGGCGGTCTCCAGCGGTCCCGACGCGTGCCCGAAGCAGGACCGGAAGATGTCGTCGACCTCGGCCGCCGTCGCCACGCCGTCCTGGAGCAGGAAGATCGCCTCGTTGACCATGAGCATCAGCACCCGGTTGGAGACGAAGCCCGGCATGTCGTTGACGACGATGCCCCGCTTGTCCAGGTCGGCGAGCAGTTGCAACGCGGTCGCGATGGTGGTCTCGGAGGTGTGCCAGCCGCGGATCACCTCGACGGTGGACTTCATCGGCACCGGGTTCATGAAGTGCATGCCGAGCACCCGATCCGGGCGGCCGGTGACCCCGCCGATCTTGGTGATCGGGATGCAGGAGGTGTTGGCCGCGAAGATGGTCTCGCCGGGGCAGACGCGGTCGAGCTCCGGATAGATCTCGGCCTTGAGCGCCCAGTTCTCGGTGATGTTCTCGATCACGAACTCCGCCGCGCCGAGCTCGCCGAGCTCGGTGGTATAGCTGACCCGTTTGGTCATGTCGCCGTACTTCTCAGTGTCGTGGCCGAACAGCCGCCCGGTGCGCGCGTAGCGAACGACCTCGCTCTCCGCGCGCTCGAGCTGCGCCCGCGACCGGTCCACGAGCACGACCGAGAACCCGTGCGCGGCAAGCGCTTGCGCGAGACCGGTGCCCATCACACCGGCCCCGACGACGCCGAGGAGTTTCATGCGGGTGAGTTCCTTTCGTCCGCGGTCGCGGTGAGCAGGTAGTCGGCCATATCGGCGATCGTCGGGGCCTCGAACAGCGCGACGGTCGCGACGGTCACCCGGAACTGCTTCTTGATCGCGTTGATCAGTTGCAGGCCGACGAGCGAGTTGCCGCCGGACTCGAAGAAGTTCTCGTGCGGGCCGACCCGGTCGACGCCGAGCGCGTCGCACCACAGCTCCGTGAGCCTGCGCCGATACTCCTCGACCGTCCGGCCGGGCGGCGTCGCGCTGGAATCCGTTGCCGCGCCCGGTGTCTCGCTCAGCGGATCACCACCGCCGACCCACGCCCCGATGCGCTCGGACAGCAGACCCGCGGAGACGACCGCGCGGCGCGGGCCGCCCGCGACCAGCCGGTCCAGCGCCGCGAGCGCGTCCGCGGCGGAGAACGAGTACTTGCCCAATGACTCTGCTACGCCGGGCTTTTCGCCGTGCCGGACGGTGGCCCGCCAGGTGTCCCAGCACGCCGATCGCCAGGCGGACCGACCGGGCAGCCCCGGCAGCGTGACAAACTGGTCCTGGAAGGCGTTGGCGGCCGCGTAGGCGGCGAATCCGATGCCGCCGAGGACCGCCGACATCGACGACAGCAGGACCACGAAGTCGGGGCGCTCCCCGCGCAGGGCGTCGGCGAGGGCGATGGTGCCGTCGATCTTGGCCCGGAAGTGGGCCGCGCTGATCTCCGGCGTCGTCGCCTCGATGGTGGTGAACGCGTCGGGCGAGAGCACGCCCGCGGCGTGGACCACGCCGTCGATCGGGCCGAAGGCGTTGCGCGCCTTGGCGAACGCCCTGGCGGCGGCTTCGTCGTCGCCGATGTCGCACGGCAGTACGAGCACCTCCGCTCCGGTGCGGGTCAGCTCGCGCACCGCGGCGGCCTTGGCGCGCGTCGTCTCGTCGGCCCGCGCGAGCGCGTCCGCGTCGTCCGGATCCGGCAGGGGTGTCCTGGCCAGGAGGGCGAGTTTGACGCCGTTCGCCGCGGCGGCCAGATGAGCGGCCACCTCGAGGCCGATATTCCCTGTGCCCCCGGTGATCACGTAGACGCCGCCGTCACGCACGTAGGGGGCGGGCGCGTCCACCGTTAGTGGGCGGAAACGCTTCACCAGTCTGCGCCGGCCGCGACGGGCGATCGCGACGTCCGTGCCCGGCCAGTTCAGCTCGGCGACAACGGCTTCGGTGAGGTCGTCCCAGGAGACGTCCTCGTCGTCCACCGGGGTGACCACGTCGAGGGTGCGGACCGCGAGGCCCGGGTACTCCTGCCCGATGGTCAGCGCGGGGCCCGCGACGGTGGTCTTGCCGGGGAACAGCTCGTCCTCGGGTTCGACCGCCTGCGCGTGATCGGTGACGACCAGGATCCGGCAGCCGTCGACGCAGTGCCGGCCCAGCGGCCCGGCCAGCGCCATCAGGCTGTCGTACCCGAGCCGCCGGTGCGCGGCGACCAGGTCGGCGGTCGCCGGATCCGCCGTCGAGCCGTGCACCGACCACAGGTGAACTACCGTGCGCGGCAACAGATTCCGTTCGGCGAGGGCCGAGACCAGACGCTCGTAGTCGGCGGGCCGGCCGGGGCGGATGCGGTATCCGCCCGCCGGGCACGTCCCGAAATCCGTACCGGGAGCGACGGTTACCACCTCGGCGCCGTCGAGCGCCTTCACCAGGTGACCCGCCAGATCGGCGCTGCGGGTGCCCGGGTCGGTGAAGACGAGGTAGGGGCCGCGGCGATCGGTGGAGTCGATCGCGGCGGGCACCGCGGCCCAGTGCGGCTCGTACAGCTCCGTGGCCTCGGCCACGACGCGGGTCGCCTTGACACCGGCCGGTTTACCGGCCTCGGGCCAGAACTGCTGGTGCTGAAAGGAGTACGCCGGCAGCGAGATGGTGGTGTCGGCCGACCCGACGGGCGCCCAGTCCACCGCCACCCCGCCGGCCCACAGCCGGCCGAGCGTGCGGGCCACGATCTTCTCGTCCGGATCGCGTGTCGCGGAACCGCGCAACGTCGGCAGCGCGGCGACACCACCGGTGTGCGCCAGGTTCTGGCTGACGAGGCTGCCCAGCTGGCCGGCGCCGAGGTCGAGCACCACGCACCCGTGCGAGCCCGCGAGCGCGTCGACGCCGTCGGCGAACGCGACCGTCGAGCACATGTGGTCCGCCCAGTACTGCGGGTCGCGCGCCTGCTCGTCGGTGATCCACGTGCCGGTCAGGTTGGACACGAACGGAATTCGCGGCGCCCGCAGTTCGAGCCCGGCGAACAGTTCGAGGAACTTCTCCCGCAGCGGATCCAGCAGCGGCGAGTGCATCGCGCGGGTCGTCGGCACCCGTCGAGCGGCGATCTCGTCGGCGGTGAGGCGCTGCTCGAGTGCGGCGACGGCGGCCTCGGTCCCGGCGACGACCACGGTGGTCGGGCTGTTGATCGCGGCGCAGGACAGGTCGGGGCCGAGATACTCGGCGACCCGGGCCTCGGTGGCCGCGACGGTGAGCATGGCGCCGGCCTCGGCCGCCGCGACGAGCTGGGCGCGCCGCACGACGAGCGGGAGCGCGACCTCGACGTCGAACACCCCGGCCAGGCAGGCCGCGGAGTACTCGCCGAGGCTGTAGCCGAGCAGGCCGTTCGGCTCGATGCCGTAGCCGCGCCACAGCCGGGCCGCGGCGTAGTTCAGCGTGAAGACCACCGCGTGCGCCAGGTCGATTCGGCTCACGAGCTCGCCGGCCCCGGCGGTGGCGTCGCGGCGCAGCGCCGCGAAGGGGTCCGACGCCGCGGGCGCCGCCGCCGGGTACAGCGCGGTGCGCAGGTCCATGCCGAGGGCGTCGGCCGCGATCTCGGCGCAGCGGTCGATCGCGGCGCGGAACTCCGGGTGCGCGCGGTAGAGGTCGCGTCCCATGCCGGGGAACTGATCGCCGGTGCCGGGCAAGACGAATCGCACGTCGGGGCGTCGGCCGCGCGGCGCGGTGGTCACCGGGATCCGGCGGCCGACCTCGTCGAGCGCCTCGGCGGCGTCGAGCAGGGTCCGGAACGGCACGGCCGCGCGGACCGGCATGGTGGATCGCCCGGTCTGCAGGGTGGCCGCGACGGCCGAGGGGGCGAGGCGCGGATGGGCGCGCAGATGCTCGGCGATCGCGTGCGCGGTGGCGGTCACCGTCTCGGGCGAGCGACCGGACAGCGGCAAGATGTGCCAACGGTTCTCGTCGTCGGCGCGCCGCTCCTGCGCGTCGCGCGGCGGGGCGGACACGATGACGTGGGCGTTGGTGCCCGACCAGCCGAACGAGCTGACACCGGCGGTGGGCGTGCGCGACTCGTCGAGCGGCCACGGAATGTTCTCGTGCGGCAGGCGAACCGGGCTCGCGGCCCAGTCGATGGCTGGATTCGGTTGCCGCAGATGCAGATTGCGCGGAATCGTGCGGCGGTTCAGCGCGAGCACGGTTTTGACGAGCCCGGCCATGCCTGCCGCGCCGGTGAGATGCCCGATATTGGTCTTGACCGCGCCCACGTACAGCGGCCGGGTCTCGGCGCGCGCCTCGCCGAAAGCTTCGGTGAGCGCGGCGATCTCGATGGCGTCGCCGAGCTGGGTGCCCGAGCCGTGCGCCTCGACGTAGTCGATGTCGTCGGGGCCGATACCCGCGCGCTGCTGCGCCTCCCGGACGACCGCGACCTGCGCGGCCCGGTTCGGCGCGGTCAGGCCGTTGCTGGTGCCGTCCTGGTTCACCGCGGTGCCGTGCACCACTGCCAGCACTTGGTGCCGCCGGGCTACGGCGTCGGTGAGCCGTTCGACGACGACCGCGCCGCAGCCCTCGCCGAGCAGGAATCCGTCGGCCGCCGCGTCGAAGGTCTTGCAGCGGCCGTCGGCGGCGAGCATTCGCATCTTGCAGGCCTGCTGGTAGGTGTCGGGGTGCACGATGGCGCTGACGCCGGCGACGACCGCGCGGTCGCACTCGCCGTTGCGAATGCTGTTGACGGCCAAATGCAGTGCGACCAGCGAGGACGAGCAGGCCGTGTCGACGACGAGACTCGGCCCGCGCAGATCGAGCAGGTAGGACAGCCGGCCCGCGGCGACGCTGGACGCGCTGCCGAGCCCGAGGTACGGGTCGTCCAGCTCCGCGTGGCCGCCGTGGTCCACCAGGACCCCGGCGTAGCGGCTGTCGGCCATCATGCCGACGAAAACCCCGGTGCGACTGCCGCGGATCTGATCGGCCGGAATGGCGGCGTCCTCGAACGCGGCCCACACCGTCTCGAGCAGCATGCGCTGCTGCGGGTCCATCCGCAGCGCCTCGCGGGGGGAGATGCCGAAGAACTGGGCGTCGAAGCCGGCGAGGTCGTCGACGAACGCGCCCTTCGTGGTGTACGTGGTCTCGGGCGAGTAGGGGTCGGGGTCGAAATACCGCTGCGCGTCCCATCTTTGGGGTGGCACGTCGGTCGCCGTGTCGATGCCGTCCGCCAGGTTTCGCCAGAACAATTGCGGCGTGTTCGCGCCGCCGGGGAATCGGCACGCCAGGCCCGCGATGACTATCGTCTGATCGTCGGGGGCGGCCGGCGTGCTCGCATCGAGCGCCGCGGTGGCACCCGGCGCCGCGGCGGCGTCGAATTGCGGTGCGGCACGGCCGGAATCGGCGGGCGGGCCCACGAGTGCCGCGCTCAGCAACTCCACGGTCGGATGCTCGTAGAGCAGGGTCTCGGGGAGACTGCGGTCGAGCCACTCCTCCAGTTCACCGGACAGCCCGACCGCGTCGGCGGAGGTCAAACCGTAGGCGGCAAAGGTGGTCGTTCGATCGATCGCCGCCGGATCCACTCCGATGATCTGGCTTATCTTCGCCGCCACCCACTCCTCGATCGCCGACCGATCGATAGAGCCGGGCCCCTCCGGATTCGTATCCACCAATACCGCCCTTCAGACATCGGCGTCATGGCCAGAATGTTCGAATTCGCACAGCGCTTTTACCATCCACCCCGTCAGGGATAGCTGAGCCCCTGGTGGCCCCGAATCTAGCACCGACACACCCACCTCGCAACGCATTTCCAGCATACTGCAGTCGACCACAATTATGAATGCGCTCGTTTGTGACCGAGTGCCGTCCCCCGCCCAGCTCGGAGTACATTTTCGTCGTTTACTCATATTACACAACCCCCCAATAAGGGGGCTATCGCCGCAAACGAATCCCCCCGATCGGGGGGTTTACAACCCGTGCCTGCACACTGTTGTCGACATAAACACGGAAGACCGATCGACCATTGATCACAGAATGGTAAGATGTGATGAGGGTCACAGATAGTCGAACGGGTTACGCACCGGTAAGTCGGCTATCTTGAGATCGGGGCGGGCTTCATGTCGTCCAGCCGTTACAGCCGGAGTGTCACGAATTATACATATTGATCAGGATAGTCCATTGCCCGAATTTCAGCGAAGGGTAGCCGAACAATTACCGAGCCTCGCCGAATTTCAGGACAACGGGTCGCCGGACTAAGGATATCCATTGGAAACTCAGCAGATCAGCTCCTCGGCCGGGAATACCGTGGTCACCTTCGCGGAGCGGGCGAGCACGCCCTTCGCGAAGACACTGGACGGCCTGCGCACCAATCCCGATCTGAAATTGTTCTGGGACTGCATCTGGACGCCGCCCACCACGGCAGAGAAATTCCTGGAGTACGCCGGTCAATTACGCCGATTCGCCGCGCACAGCGGCGGCCTGCTCGGCCGGAGCCCCGATTTCCTGGCCGGCATCGTCTCGGCCTGGGCCGCCAACGCGGACCATTTCGGCGACGGCGCCGAGCCGATCCGGGAATTCCATCGGGAATGCCGCGCCGATAATCGGATCCTCACGCACGCGATCTCCGATATCTCCGAGCGCGGCCGCATCTCCGAGGACCATCTGCTGAAGGTCGTCGCCCGCGACGCCGACGGCATCTACCTGAGCGGGTTCAAACAGCTGGCCACGCTGGCGCTGTACTCCGACGTGCTGTTGATCTACCCCTACCGCATGCTCTCGGCCGCGGAGGACTGCACCGCGCTGTGCGTCGCGATCGAACCCGACAGCGACGGCGTGACCGTGCATTCGAGGGCGGGTTTCCGTGGCGCGCACGAAATTCCGGACCACTCGATCGACGCGCTCGACGAACAGGACGCGATCATCGAACTCGATCACGCCTTCGTGCCGAACTCCCGCGTCTTCATCGACGGCTCGATCGAGCAGTGCAATACGCTGCGGGCGCGGACCGGCATGACGCATCCGGCGTGGGTGCAGGCGCTCGCCCGCATGGCGGCCAAGGCCGAGATGTATCACGCGCTGGCCCAGCGGGTGCTCGACGGCGGGCCGACCTCGGTCAAGGAACCCGCGGTGGTGCTGGCGAAGCTCCGCCGTTTCGCCGCCAGCACCGAACGGGACTTCCAGGCCGCGCTCGAATCGGCGACCTTCGACGAACGCTACGGTTTCTGGGCCGCCGACCGCACCCTGCTGCTGCAAGGCATCGGCAACTTCACCGAGCGCATCGAGGGCGCGACGACGCTGCTCTCGCAGATCGCCGGGCTGGATCTGATCTGCCCGAAGCCGGGCCGAACAACCGAGCACGGACTCATTCCCGCCGCGCCGCAGCTCTCCGACTGGACATTGTTCACCAACCTTTCCTCGGGAGCGTACGGATATCGGCAGAACAAATACGAGCTGGCTTTCGTCGGTGACCCCGATCGGCTCGCCGCTGGCTGACAGGCGGAAATATCCCGCAAGAGAGGTATGAACGACATGCTTACACGGAATCGCCTGATCGAAGCGCTGGAACCGTTCAGCGGATACGTGCAGTCGGCGGTGCTGTACAACCTGCTCGAGCACGGCGTCGTCGAGCAGATCGTGGTGAACGAGGTCTCGGCCCGCAAGGCGCTGGAATCGGTAGTCACCACCCCCGAACGCGTCGAGGCTCTGCGGCTGTTCTTACGCACGGCGGGCTATATCGACAACGATCGGGCCACCGACAAACTCGTGCAAATCTGGGAAGCCCGCGGCTGGTATCAGATGATGATCGGCGGCTACGGCCGGACCTTCCTCGATATCGGCGCCGGCTTCGCCTCCCCCGCCGCGGTGCCGCGCGACGGCCGCATGGTCGGCGTCGGCAGCTGCGAGATCAGCGTGCACGACGCGATCCCGCTGATGTATCGCGTGCTCGATCAGCGCGGTAAAACCTACCGCAGCGGCATCGACCTCGGCTGCGGCAGCGGAATCTTCCTCACCACGCTGGCCGAGAAATACCCGGAGATGCGGCTCACCGGAATCGAGCCGAGTCCCGAGGGCGCGGCGGCCGCGGTGGAGTTCGTCGCCGGATCCCAGCACGCCGACCGCATCGACATCGTCAACGCCGACGCGATCGGTCACCTCGAGCAGACCGACTCGCACTACGACTTCGGCATCATCAGCTTCGTCATCCACGAGATCCTCGGCCAGGACGGCGAGGACGGCGTCCGCAAATTCCTGCGTTCCCTGTTCGACACCAACCCCGGCATCGAACTGCTGGTGATCGATATCGATTACTGCTGGGACGACGAGGAGCGCATGCGCGACCCGCATCGCACGAACTACTACAACCACTACTTCCTGCTGCACCCGTTCACCGACCAGCGGCTCGAGACCAAGGAGTACTGGACGAAGCTCTACGAGAGCGAGGGGCTCGAGGTGGTGGTGCAGGACGTGGACACCCCCGGCCTCGACGAGACCGGCATCGTGACCGCAATGCTGTTGCGGTCCAAGGAAAATCGAGATGACTGACTACACCGACAGCCAGGCCGTCTCCCGGCTGAGCTCCGGCCCGCGCACCTTCTTCCGGCTGCCGTACCGGCCGATCCGGGAGCTGACCGCCGCGGACGGGGTGGACGCCGTCATCCTCGGGGTGCCGATCGACGGCGCGACGGGCTACCGCAGCGGGGCGCGCTTCGGCCCCGAGGCGGTGCGCTCGGCCAGCACGCTGGGCCGCCTCGGCAGCAGGGAGCGCGGCCTGGTCATCACCGATCTGCTCACCGTCGTCGACGGCGGCGACGTGCACATCGTGCCCGGCTACCATCTCGAGACGCTCGAGCTGATCGAGCGCGGCGTCGACGCGGTGCACGACATCGGGGCGCTGCCCATCCTGGTCGGCGGCGATCACAGCCTGGCCATCGCCGAATTGCGCGCGGCGGCAAGGAAACACGGGCCGCTCTCGCTCGTGCAGCTGGACGCGCACCGGGACGTGCTCGACAACTACTTCGGCATGAAGCACTTCCACGGCACGGTGTACCGCCGCGCCGCCGAGGAGGGGCTCATCGACCCGACGACGAGCATCCAGATCGGCATGCGCGGCAGCGTGCCGCGCGAGGATTTGGCCGACGACGGCCTGGGCTTCACCGTGATCCACAGCGACGACGCGCTGGAACTCGGCTGCCGCGAACTCGGCCGGATCGTGCGGGACAAGGTCGGGTCGAACCCGGTCGCGCTGACCTTCGACATCGACTTCGTCGACCCGTCGTGCGCCCCCGGCACCGGAACGCCCGAGGTCGGCGGCCCCTCCTCGGCCTTCGCGCTGCGGCTGCTGCGCGAGCTGGCGCTGCCGAACATTCGCACCGTCTCGCTGGTCGAGATCTCGCCGCCGTACGACACCGCCGACATCACCGCCCACCTCGGCGTCGCGGTGATCTTCGAAATCATGACCCTCGCCGCCGCGGCCCGGCGGACCACGACGCAACAGAATGGTCGTATGCATGCCTGACAACATCACCGACCTCGAGGTCAAGGCGCTGATCGACGGCGTGAACCTCTCCGATGGGCATCCGCGAATGTCGCTGTCGGACAGTCAATCCGAGATCGTCGCCGCCTTCTCGGACATCTTCGCCGAGACCAGGAAGGTGCCGGTCGACGTGGTGGAGCGCGCCGCGCGCTCGGCGTTCCTGTCCTCGATCGGGCAGCACGCCGCGCTGGCCGAGGACGTCGAGTTCCGCAGCTGCTACTCCTCCTCGACCGCGATCGACATGATCGGCAAGGCGATTCGGCTCGCGGGCCGCGAGGTGGTCATGGTCGAGCCGACCTTCGACAACCTGCACGACCTGCTCGCCGGGCACGGCCTGACGATCCGCTCCGTCGCCGAGGACGAGCTGGCCACGGGCTCGCTCGCGGAGGTTGTCCCGGCGCACGGCGTGCTGTTCACCGTCTCGCCGAACAACCCGACCGGCACCGTGATCGGCGCGGATCGCCTGCACGAGCTCGCCGCCGCCTGCGCCGAGCGCGGCACCGTGCTGGTCATCGACTCGTGCTTCCGCGCCCAGGATCTGCGCGCCCAGTACGACATGTACGCCGTGCTCGGCCGCTACGAGCTCGACTGGGCGATCATCGAGGACACCGGAAAGCTCTGGCCCCTACAGGAATTGAAGACCGGCTTCCTGAATTGGAATGCGGGCAACCCGCTTCCGCTGGCGCGGATGTACTCCGATCACATGCTCTCGGCCTCGCCGTTCATCCTGCGGGTCGTCGAGCTGTTCGCCGAGGACGGCAGGCACGGCGGCTACGACCGGCTGCGCGGCGGCATCCAGAGCAATCGGACCCTGGCACGCGAGCACATCAACCTCGCGCCCGCCTATCCTGAGTCCAGGATCTCGGTCGACACGTTCCGGCTGCCGGACGGCGTCGAGGCCGGCGCGCTCTACGCCGAACTCGGCGAGGTCGGCGTGCACGTGCTGCCCGGCGAGCTGTTCTACTGGGCGCAGCCGAAACTCGGCACCGATCTGATCCGTATCTCGCTGGCGCGCGATCCGGAAGCCGTCGTCACCGGCTGCCGGCGCGTCGACCAGCACCTCGAGGCGTGGAGGCGTGTTGTCATCAGGTGAGCGCGCGACGGTGGTCCTGCTCCAGGCGAAGCAGTCGCTCGGCGCGGCCGGACTGGCCGAGTTCGGCGCGGCCGTCGCGGCGGCGGGCGCCGAACTACGGATCCTGCGCACCGGCGAGGTTCCGCTGGTCCGCGAGGGCGACGACGCGGCGGCCGGGGTCGGCGACGCCCGGATCGCCCCCGTCGAGGAGTGGCGATCGCTGATTCCGGACGGCGCCACCGCGATCGTCACCAACGACGAGTATCTGCTCGGCACCGCCGCGCGGCTGTGCGGCGACGCCGGGCTGCGCTCCCCGATTCCCGCGGGCTCCCTGGAGAACTACCGGCACAAGGGGGTCATGCGCCGGACGCTGGAGGCGGCGGGCATCCCGGTGCCGGAGACGCTGATCGTCTCGGGCGGCGCCGTCGAAAAGGCCGGGGGCTGCACCGGTTTCGCCGACGACGAGCTCGTCATCGTCAAGCCGGCCGCGGAGGCCAACCTCCGCGGCATCCGGACCGAGCGGTTCGCGAGCGTCGATCTCGGCGCGCTCGACGACGAACTGGTCGAGCGGCTGCTCGAAGGGCCGCAATATCATTCGGAGGTGCTGGTCACGAACGGCACGGTGACGCATCTGTTCTCGGGGTTGTACATCCGCTCGCTGCTCGACCTGACCAAGGGTGGCGGCTCGGG
>NZ_BAGH01000605.1 GCF_000308715.1 Nocardia tenerifensis NBRC 101015 | reverse complement strand
CGTAATCGACGATCTGCTCGACTCGGTCGATGTTCCGCCGGTGCAGGACCACATTGACGGTGAGCGGCAGCCCTGCGGCTGTAATCGCCTCGGCGGCAGCGCGTTTGGCGACGTGCACGCGCGCCCCGGCGATGGCGTCCGCGGTGGTGGGGTCCGCGTCCTGGAGCGAGAGCTGAACATGGTCCACGCCGCGGCGGGCGAGTTCCTCGGCCCGCGCGGCGGTCAGGCCGACGCCGCTGGTGACCAGATTGACGTAGGCGCCGAGTCGCCGTGCGTGCTCGACCAACTGGGGAAGGTCGGGGCGGGCCAGCGGTTCGCCGCCGGAGAGATGCATCTGCACCACGCCGAGTTCCCGGGCGGATGTGAGCACCTCGGTCCACTGCTCGAAGGTGAGTTCTTTTGTGCGCGGGACGAGTTCGAGCGGGTTCGAGCAGTAGGGGCAGTGCAGCGGGCAGCGATGGGTCAGCTCGGCCAGCATGCCGAGCGGCGGCGACACCGGTGGTTCAGTCATCGAATGTCACCACTCGACGCTGTGCGAGCCGGTCCAGCAGCTCGGTGACGTCGGCGGCGCTGACGCCCTCGTACTCCGTGCGGAGTTGCTCCACGATGTGGTCGACGCGTGACGCTCCGTCGCACAGTGCGAGGACCGCGGCGGCGGTGTCGTTGAGGACGAGCACGCCCTCCGGTAGCAGGGCGAGCTCGCCGTGCGCCGGATCGTGGGTCAGCCGGACGCCGGGCCGCAGTCGTGGCAGCTTCGAGCCGGTCATGCGGGTGTGCTCCGGCTCAGGGCGTAATAGTCGAGTGCGTCGAGAATCGCTTGCAGGACTATGCATTTGAAGGCCAGTGCGTCGACGCAGGCTTGTTGTTGCGCGCGGGTCGTGGCGTGCTTGACCACCAGATCAAGCAGCGACCGCCCCTCGGCCTCGACCATGGCGAGGCGCGCGGTGAAATACGCGAACCCGTCCTCCGCGATCCACGGATAGTGCCGGCGCATGCGGCCGAGGCGGTGCGCGAGCAGGCCGGGCGAGAAGAGCTCTGTCAGACCCGAGGCCATGGCCTCCAACCACGGTCGGCGGCGGGCGAAGTCGAGGTAGGCGTCCACCGCGAAACGCACGCCCGGCAGGACGAGGCGTTCCGAGACGACCTCGGCGCGGTCGAGGCCGACCGCCTCGGCCAGCCGCAGCCACTTCTCCGCGCCGCCCGGCGAACCGTCCGCTCCATCGTGATAGACGATGCGCGGCAACCATTGCCGGCGAACCTCGGGCAGCGGGCAGTTGGCGACGATCGCGGCGTCCTTCTGCGGCAGGGACCGCTGATAGTACCAGCGGTTGGCGGCCCACAGCCGCAGCTCCTCCTTGTCGAGCCCGCCCTCGTGCAGGCGCTGGTGGAAGGGGTGCCGGTCCCAGTACGAGGGTTCGAGCGCGTAGAGCGCCGCCCGGAACTCCGCCGCACTCCACGGCGGCGCAAGGGTTGCGGACATCGTCGGAGGAGGTGCGTCCGTCGGTGCGCCGCCGCTCAGCTACGGCCTGCGTAGGCGGTGACCTCCATGGCCGTGCGGTAAGCGACGAAATCCGGCCGCTGCCAAGGCTTCTTGTCGTTCTTCATGCGAAGGCCTCCTGATATAGATAGGTACGGGAGGAAGCGAGCTGAACACTGTAGCGCCTGATCGGCTGATGTCCGCAGCCTATCACGCACCGGCCTTCTCGAATCCCCACACGCCGCACCGGACGAGTACGACCGGATGCTAGATGACCACGGCTCGGACTGCCGCGAGCAAAGCCGGGACAAAGACCTCGGTGCGGCCTACGCCATCCCGAAGTTCTCGAACATCGCTGTCAGCGAGAGCGTTTCGTGAAAGTAGTGACGCTGACGACGAGTATTACGGGCAGCGCCTGAATCCAGCCGGTCGTGTCGGCGACGAGGCCGCCGCGCAAACGTATGCGCGGCGGCCTCTGCGGTGTGTCAATTGTCCTGGGTATCAACGCCGTTCGTTCCGGCGGCTCAGCACAGTTCCGTCTCGGGCGTACACGTGGGGCAACCCTGTAGCCCGCAGGGTTCGGCGGCTCCCGCCCTTGCGTGGGCCACGGCCAGCAGGGCGAGGGCGGGGATGGCGCCGGCGACGAGCCGACGCTGGTCCGCGCCGGCCGAACGGATGTCCGTGGTCTCGCTCCTCTCTCCGAAGTGCGGACGCTAGATCGTCAACCTGGCAGCCTCGTCCTCTCCTAGATCGACCACCAGCGGTGCTGGGCGCAGCTCGACGACCTGGGGCGCAGGGTCGATCAAATCCAGCAGGCGCGGCAGATAATCGGTCAGCGCGCCGTTGTCGTGCACCTCCTTGGCGGCGGCGGAGGCGTACTTCTCGATGACGGTGACGCGCAGCGGGTCCGAGCCGGGTTCGATATAGAAGGCGTACCGATGCAGGTCTGGCTCGCTGCGCAGGATCGGGGGAACGAGTTCGGCGAGCAGCGCCAGCAATTCGTCGCCGCGTCCGGGTTTGGCTTGGAGACTGGCGAGTACCACGATGTCGGACAAGGGGAGTTCCTTCTGGTTGTCGGTTAGTCGCCGAGCACCGGCAGGCGCAGCGTGGACGGTGTGTCCGGCCCGTGGTGCACGGTGTGTCGCGCGACGACGGCCTCGTCGAGGGTGCCGAACTCGGGAACGGTGCGCGCGTGCAGATTTCGGCTGAAACGCGGGAAGTCGAACCCGGCGACCTGCACGCGGATGCGGTGACCGACGCCGAATCGGTGCGCGACATCGTGCAGGGTGACGGTCACCCGGCTCGGCTCGGTCGCGTCGAGCCAATCGGTGTCGCCGCCATGGCGATAACGGGCACGCTGCGCGCCGTCCGCGACATTGCGGGCGTAGCCGTCGGGTTCGACGTCGACGAGGGTCACGCACACGTCGCCGTCGGGGGCGCTACTGGTAAGGAAGGTGATCAGTTCGGGTTGCCCGGCGATCGTCACCTCCTCGGTCAGCGGATCGCTGGTGTACACGAGCAGGTCGGCGCGGCCGTCGACGGCGCGCTGATCTTGAATCCCCTGCGGCGCCGCCGCGGGGTCTCGTTCGAGCAGGACCGCACCGCCGTGGGTGGGGAACGGGTCGTGCGGGTCGGCGGTGATGGTATCGGAGGAGGAGGCTTCGCTCCGCACGCCCGGCGGGTTCAGTCGCCCATTGCCCGCCGCGGTGCGCGCGTCGCCGCCGGAGGCGAGCGACCACTCCTCGGCGGCCGAGGCGGGTGGCCACGCCGACGCGTGCTCCCACGTGTTCGAGCCGCCGACGAAATAGGTGACCCGCCCCGAGAGGTAGCGATCGGCGGCGGGGTAGGCCGCGCCGTCGCCGCCGCGCAGGTGACGATCGAAGAACGCGGCGAGCACCGGATTCCACACCGGCACGCCCGCAGCGGCATTCGGCAGTACGCGCGCGCCCGCCTGGCCGTTGGGCAGGTACGTGCCGAAGTGGGTCCACGGCCCGGCGATGAGGCTCGCGTTCTCGTTGCCCGCCAGCTCGGCCGCCAGGCGGAACTGGGTGGGGCTCGTGAAATCCTGATAGCCGGCGACCTGGAGGAACGGGATGGTGACGCGTTCGGGCTCGGTGAGCAGGGTCGGCCGGTTCCAGAACGGGTCGTGCGGTGAGCGCAGCCAGTCGGTCCAGAACGGGGCGAGCCGATCGTCGTCGAGCGGGGCGATGTCGGTCAGGGGCAGCCGGCTGACTGTGGCGCGGGGTTCGGCGAGGGCCTGCGCGAGCAGTTTTCGCGCGTGCTCTCGCTCGCCCGCGTCCAACGAGGAGTGGTCGAGACTCTCGAGGCACAGGACGAGGCCGTAGGTGGTGAGGAAGCCTAATTCGAACACGCCGCCGGGCCGCGCGGTGTGGCGCATGTCGGCCGTGGCGACCAGCGCGACAGCCGCTTTCAGGCGCGGATTGCGGGCGGCGACCGCCTGCAGGACGGCCATGCCGAGGTAGGACGAGCCGTAGATGCCGACGTTGCCGTCGCTCCACGGTTGCGCCGCGGCCCAGTCGATCGCGTCGGAGGAGTCGTTGTATTCCTGTGTGATGAAATCGAATTCGCCGCCGGACTCGAACCGGCCGCGGGTGTCCTGGACGAGCACCGCGAAGCCCTGGCGGGCGAGCCACAGCGGGTCGGCCACGATGCCGGAGACGCGATAGGAATCCGTGCGGTCGTAGGGGGTTCGGTGCAGCAGGACCGGCCATCGGCCGTCGTCGGCCGGTCGGTAGAGGTCCGCGGTGAGGGTGACGCCGTCTCGGGTGGTCATCTGGACGCCGACGTCTATGCGGGGTCGGTACACAATAGTGTCCTCGAAGTATGCTGGGCGACAGTGAGTTTGGCGTCAGACGAGCAGCACTCGACGCCCGCGGGTGTGGCCCGCTCGGCTGTCCGCGTGCGCCGCGGACGCGTCGGCGAGCGAATAGGATTGGGCCACCGGAATGTGCAGTTTCCCCCGTGCGATGAGATCGACCGCCTCGGCGAGCGCCGCCGGCATGCTGCCGCCGACGCCGGCGAATCGGATGCCGAGCATCGACGCCTCCAGGTCGGCGATGGTGACCACCTTGTCCGGGTCGCCGGTCAGCTCGAGCAACCCGCGGACGACGCCCGCACCATTGAGATCGAGCGCGGCGTCGACCCGCCCGAGCTGACGGACCCGCTCGACCCAGCCCTCGCCGTAGGTGGTCGCCACGGCGCCGAGGCCGCGCACGTACTCCTGATTCGCCGCGCCGGCCGTCCCGATCACCGCGATGCCGCGATCGCGGGCGATCTGCAACACCGCCGACCCGACGCCGCCCGCCGCACCGCTGACCAGCAGCGTCTGCCCGGGTTGCACGCCGACCATGCGAAGGACCCGCAGCGCCGTCTCGACCACGGACGGATAGCCCGCCGCCTCGGCGAAGGACAACCCGTCCGGCAGTCGCGCCCAGGAGTTCAGCACCGCGAACTCGGCATAGGTGCTGGAGCCCCGCCCCATCACCTGATCGCCGACCTCGACCCCCTCGACTCCTTCCCCGATCTCGTCCACCACCCCCGCCGCGTCCTGACCCACCCCGGCGGGCAACTCGATCGGCTTGATCCGCCGGAACTGCCCCTCCCGAACCCGCCAATCGTGCGGATTCACCCCCGCCGCCCGCACGGCGACACGTACCTGACCAGGCCCCGGATGCGGCTCGGCCACGTCGGTGAGCTCCAAAACCTCGGGACCGCCGTACTCGGCGAAGCGAACAGCTTTCATGCCCCTACGTTAACGCTAACCGTTAGTGTTTTGCAACGGTTAGTGATTTGTGGCTCTCACGGCGCGGACCCGTCGAGCTGTTCGATCGTGGCGAGGGACGGGCCGCGCTTGCCCTGCAGATCCCTCGCGACGTCCTCGGCGTCGCGCAGCACGCGAACGGCGTTGTGCCAGGTCAGTTTTCCGATATCGGACGCGGACCAGCCGCGGCTGAGGAGTTCGGCGACGAGGTTCGGATAGCCCGAGACGTCGTCCAGGCCGGAGGGGAGATAGTTGGTGCCGTCGAAGTCGCCGCCGAGACCCATGTGGTCGATGCCGACCACCTCGCGGACGTAGTCGAGATGGTCGGCGACCGTCGCCGGGGTCACCTCGGGGCGGGGATGCTCGGCTTGAAAGGCCTGGCGGCACTGCGTCGCGGCCGGCGATCGGTCCAGGCGATGGTAGCCGTGGGCGCGTCCGTTCTCGTCGGCCAGCTCGGCCCACTTCTTGGCGGCGGGCAGCAGGAAGTATCCGACGAAGGAGGTCATCGCGAGGCCGCCGTTGGCGGGAATCTCGGCCAGGACGTCGTCGGGGATATTGCGCGGATGGTCGCAGAGCGCGCGGGCGCAGGAGTGCGAGAAGATCACGGGCGCTTCGGAGATGGACAGCGCCGCGCGCATGGTGTCGGGCGCGACATGGGAGAGGTCGACGAGCATGCCGACGCGGTTCATCTCGCGCACTACCTCCGCGCCGAACTCGGTGAGCCCGTGCGCCTTCGGCTCGTCGGTGGCCGAATCCGCCCATGGGACATTGTGATTGTGGGTGAGGGTGAGGTACCGCACGCCGAGTCGGTGCAGGGTGCGCAGCGTCGCGAGCGAGCAGTTGATGCAGTGGCCGCCCTCGGCGCCCATCAGCGAGGCGATCCGGCCCGCGGCACGGGCGGCCTCCATCTCGTCCGCCGTCGTGGCCAGTTGCAGCCGATCGGGGTATCGGTCGGTGAGCGCCCGGACGAAATCGATCTGCTCGAGCACGGCGCTGACGGCGGAGTCACCCGCCAGATCGCAGTGGACGTACACCGACCAGAACTGCGCGCCGACGCCGCCGGTGCGCAGTCGATCGAGATCGGTGTGTAGTCGTGACCGCTGATCGGCCGCCAGATCGATGGCGTCGAGATCGTATCCCGCTTTGGTGCGCATGGCCCAGGGAAGATCATTGTGCCCGTCCACCACAGGGGTTTCCCGGAGGACGGCATTAGCGCGATCCAAGAATGAAGTTGTCATTACTCTGTTGTATACGACTTGGTGGTATGCGCGCGTCATATTGGTGTCGAATCGCAGGCATGAGCCTGTGCGAATCGGGCGAAAGGCCTTCGTATCACCGGGTTTTCGCGTCGGCGAGGTGATCGGCGGCGTAGAACGCGGTGAAACATGTTCGTGCCACGAGAATATCGGAGCGTCGGCGAATCCTGATTTGTTCCTGCGAATCCTGGTCACCGATTTCGCGCCGGACACAACAGCGCCGAACCGAAAGATTCTGTGCAACTTGCTAACCAAACCCCGTCCCTACGGCATACTCATCGGAGTGGGGGTGCTGGCGAGGAGCGGCTCGGGTGCTCGGTCGTTCCGCCTCCTATGGATCGGGATCCTCTTCAACCGTCTGGGCATGCCCACCCCACCGTTCCTGCTGCTGTACGCGAGCGTCACTCAACTGGGGAACCAAGTGGGGACCGTCGCCGTGGTGGCGGCGAGCGGCGTGGGCCAGACGGTCGCCTCGCTGGCCGGGGGCGTGCTCGCCGACCGCTACGGCCCCCGCCGGACGATCGGGTACTCCCAGGCCGTCGGCGTCCTCGCGTGCGCCGCGCTGCCCGCCGTGCAGGGCGTCGCGGCGGTGACCGCGCTGGTCCTGCTCAGCACCGCGTGCGCGTCCGTGCCGAGGCCGGCGGCGAACGCGCTGGTCCCCGCGCTGATGCCGCCCGACGCGAGGGTGGCCGGGTACGGACGGCTCTACTGGTCGCGCAACATCGGCAGCTCGCTCTCGCCCTTGGTCGCCGGTCCCCTCGTGCAGTTCTGGCCCCCGGGCATCTTCGTGCTGGGCGCGGTCACGTCGGCACTGTTCACCGTCCTCGCCACCACGCTGCCCGAGGTCTCCGGACCCGAAAACCCCAGGGGCGCGGGAATTCTGCGCGGCATCCGCGCGCCGTACGCCGAGCCGGTCGTGGCGTGGTTCCTGGTGGCGAGCCTGATCCTGTCCTGTCTCTACATGCAGAAGCAGGGCGCGCTGCCCCTGGACATGACCGACCGCGGGTTGACGCCGACGGAACTCGGCCTGGTGCTCTCGCTCAGCGGAGTCCTGGTGGTGGTCCTGCAGCCGGTGATCACGCCCGCCGTGACCGGAATGTCCTTCGCGTCGGCCGCGGCGACCTCCGCCGCATTGATCGCCCTCGGCTTGGGCACAACGGGTTTCGCCACCAATGCGTGGTGGTTCGCGATCACCGTGATCGTCTGGACGGTGGGCGAGATCATGCAGGTGCCGTTGGCCGCCGACTTCATGGCCGCCCGCGCCCCCGACGGCAAAGTCGGTGCGTACCAAGGGGCTTACGGGTTCATGTGGAATCTGGGTCTGGCCGTCGGCGCGCCGATCGGCCAGCTGATGTTCGTCTCGGCCGGACGCGCCGTGGTGTGGACGGTCGTTGCGGCACTGGGCGTTTCGGTCGCCCTCGGCCACCTGGCCGTGTTCAGGCGGTGAGCTCGTTCAGCGCGTCGAGCAGTCGCGCCGCCAAGGCGACCGGGTCGCCGCTCTCCGGCCGCAGCACGACCTCCGCGCGCAGCGGCGGCTCGTAAAGGTCGTCCACGCCGGTGAACCCGCTGATCTCGCCGGCTCGTGCCTTGGCGTACATGCCTTTCGGGTCGCGCGCCTCGCAGACGTTCAGCGGCGTATCGACGAACACCTCCACGAACGGCAGCCCGGCCGCCTCGTGCCGCGCGCGCACCCGATCCCGGTCGTCCCGGTAGGGACTGATCAGCGCGACGATCGCGACCACGCCCGCGTCGGCGAACATCCGCGCGACTTCGCCTGTGCGGCGGACGTTCTCGGCCCTGGCGGCGGCGCTGAAGCCGAGATCGGCGTTGAGCCCGTGGCGCAGGTTGTCGCCGTCGAGCACGTACGCCGGCCGGCCGGAGCGAACCATGGCCTGCTCGAGCGCGACCGCGATGCTCGACTTCCCTGCGCCGGAGAGCCCGGTCAGCCAGATCGTCGCGCCCGCGCCCGCCCGTTCCTCCCGGCGCACGTCGCCCGCGTGCCAGACGACATTGCCCGCGGTGGGCGCGGGGCCGATGATCATGCCCGCGGCGACGGTGTTGTTGGTCTGCTCGTCGACCAGGATGAAGCCGCCGGTGTCGCGGTTGCGGCGATAGGCGTCGAACAGCAGCGGCGTCGAGGTGTGCAGCCGGACGCGCCCGATCTCGTTGAGCGCCAACGTGGTAGCCGCCTGGTCGCGATGCAGCGTGGTGATGTCGAGCCGGTAGTCCACGCGCCGCACCCACGTTCGCGTCGCGGCCGTGGTGTGCCGAAGCGAGTAGCTGCGGTTCTCCGACAGCGCCGAGGCGTCCGACAGCCAGCAGACCATGGCGTCGAGATCTTGCGCGGTCTGCGGCCGGTTACCGGAGCGGCAGAGCAGGTCGCCGCGCGCGAGGTCGATCTCGTCGGCCAGCTGTAGCACCACGGCCTGCTGGGTGAAGGCCTCGTCCTGCGCGGCGCCGCCGGGGCCGAAGATCGCCTCGATCCGGCTGGTCTTGCGCGAGGGCAGCGCGAGCACCTCGTCGCCGCGCCGGAACACCCCGCCGCGCACGGTGCCCGCGTATCCGCGGAAGTCGCCGGATCTGCGTCGCGCACGGATGACGTACTGCACGGGAAACCGGGCGTCGATCAGATTGCGGTCCGAGGCGACGTGGATCTCCTCGAGGTGGTGCAGCAGGGAAGTGCCCTCGTACCACGGCATCTCGATGCTCGGCTGCACCACATTGTCGCCGTGTAGCGCGGAGACCGGGACGAAGGCGAGGTCGTGGATGTCGAGCTTGGCGGCGAACTGGGTGAACTCGGCGCGGATCTCCTCGAACCGCGCCTGCGACCAGTCGACCAGGTCCATCTTGTTGACGCACAGCACGAAGTGCGGCACGCCGAGCAGGCTCGCGATGAACGCGTGCCGATGGGACTGCTCGGTCAGCCCGTTGCGGGCGTCGACCAGGACCAGCGCGAGGTCGGCGGTCGAGGCGCCGGTGACCATGTTCCGGGTGTACTGCACGTGGCCCGGCGTGTCGGCGAGGATGAACCGGCGCCGCGGCGTGGCGAAGTAGTGGTAGGCGACGTCGATGGTGATGCCCTGCTCGCGCTCGGCCCGCAGGCCGTCGGTGAGCAGCGCGAGATCGGGGACGTCGCGGCCCTGCGCGATCCCCTCCTGTTCCAGCGCGGCGAGCCGGTCGTCGAGGATCGCCTTGGAGTCGTAGAGCAGGCGGCCGATCAGCGTCGATTTTCCGTCGTCGACGCTGCCGACGGTGGCCAGTCGCAGGAGATCCGGCATCAGAAGTACCCCTCTTTCTTGCGGTCTTCCATCCCGGTGTCGGAGATGCGGTCGTCGGCTCGGGTCGCGCCGCGTTCGCTGAGCCGGCTTGTCTGTAGTTCGACGAGCACGTCCTGCGGTGTCGTTGCCGTCGAGCGCACGCAGCCGGTGCAGGTCGCGTCGCCGACCGTGCGGAATCGCACCGTGGCGTCGAACGGTTGCTCGTCGGGCAGCAGCGACAGGAATCTGGTGTGCGGCAGCAGCATTCCGTCCCGTTGAACCACTGGTCGGCGGTGGGCGTAGTACAGGGACGGCAGTGGAACGTCTTCATCACGAATGTAGGACCAGATGTCGTACTCGGCCCAGTTGGACAGCGGAAACACCCGGATGTGCTCGCCGGCGCGGCATCGGCCGTTGTACATGTCCCAGACCTCGGGGCGCTGGTCGCGCGGGTGCCACTGGCCGGACGCGTCGCGGAAGCTGAAGACGCGTTCCTTCGCGCGTGCCTTCTCCTCGTCGCGTCTGGCCCCGCCGAACAGCGCGTCGAAGCGGTGCTCGGTGATCGCTCGGAGCAGCGTGACCGACTGAAAACGGTTGCGGCTCGCCTGCGGGCCGCTGTCCTCGGCGACCCGGCCGGCGTCGATATCGTCCTGCACGCGGGCCACCAGCAGCCGGACGCCGTACCGGTCGACGATTTCGTCGCGGAACGCGAGGATCTCGTCGAAATTGTGCCCGGTGTCGATGTGCAGCACCGGGAATGGCAGCGGCGCGGGCCAGAACGCCTTCCGCGCGACGTGCAGCATAACCATCGAGTCCTTGCCGCCGGAGAATAGTAGCGCGGGGCGGCGCAGCGTTGCCGCCACTTCGCGGAAAATGTGTACCGCCTCGGCTTCCAGCCGTTGCGCATACGACAATTCGTACTTCAAGATCATTGTTCCCCCTTGCGAACTCCCGCATGTCACCGGTGTGGGGCGAGGCCTTTTCCGGCGCAGGACGCCACGAGACGATGTCAGCTGTTCTACCACGTGCGGACGAGGCGCGTGACGGTGTTGCCGACATTAGTCATGCGGACGAATTCGACTGGTCATCAACGGAATAAACGCTCCGCTTTAGCTGACGTGCGCGCACGGCGTTCGGCACGATGATCGAAACGGTTCTCGTATGCGCTTGCGTAGCAACACAATCACTTGGCATCTATGCACGCGGACGACGCGCGACGGCGGCCGGACGGCGTACGAAGGCGAACGAAAAGCCCACTGTACGAACAAGGTTGGTGAACAGTTGCCGGAACGTATCTCATGATCGACTCGCCCGCGAAGGCCCTGTTGGAGGCTCCGTCCTGCCCCCTTTTCCTGGGGCACTGACGCTTTCGTTCCGCGCCGTCGGTTGACACCGGCGGCCGTTCCGGCAGTGTGCCTCACTTGGTTGACATCTGGATGAATCGGAGGAATCCTTGTGCCAACACGGGGTTAAGCGGCGGGAAACTGATCTTCGCCGGTCGAAGATCACGTTACCTTTCCCTCTGCAGTTCTTCCGGGGGATGTATCAGCTGACCTCACATCTGGGGTTATGGAGGTGTGATGGAGAAAGTTCGTGCTCTGGCGAGCCTGTTCGAACGTGCCGGTCTCGATTTCCTGATGGGCGCACACGACGCGGTTTCTGCACAAATTGCACAGGACGCAGGCTTTCCGGGCATATGGGTGTCCGGGCTCGGTCTTTCGGCCACAAATGGGTTGCGCGACTCGAATGAGCTGTCGTGGACTCAGGTCATGGAGCGCATAGAAATGCTCTCCGACCGGATTGCCGTGCCTGCGCTGGTGGACATGGATACCGGCTACGGCGACTTCAACAATGTGCGCCTCGCGGTGCGCAGATTGCGGCGGATCGGCGCCGGCGGCGCCTGCATCGAGGACAAGCTGTTCCCCAAGACGAATTCGTTCCTCGGCGACGGACAGGCCCTGGCCGAGCCCGGTGAATTCTGCGGCCGGCTGAAGGCCGCGAAAGACACTGCGGCGGATGTGTTTTTGGTGGCGCGGTGCGAGGCGCTGGTAGCCGGGCGTCCGCTGGCGGAGGCACTCGACCGTTGCGGGATGTACGCCGAGTCCGGCGCCGACGCGGTGCTGATCCACTCGAAGAAGACCAACCCCGACGAGATCCTCGCCTTCATGGCCGAGTGGGACGGCAGTGCACCGGTCGCCGTCGTGCCGACCAAATACGCCGACGTCCCGGCGTCGGTGCTCGAGGAGGCCGGCGTCTCCGTCGCCATCTGGGCGAATCAGAGCCTGCGCGCGGCCATCGCCGCCATGCGGCGGCTGTGCACCCAGCTGGCGCAGCAAAGAACCATGCGGGGGCTCGAGGGCGAGATCGCCGAGCTGTCCCAGGTTTTCGAGCTGGCCAACAATGCCGAGCTGGATCAGGCGAAGACGCGCTACAGCCGCTACGTTCCGCCGAGCCGGGAGGCCGTGGCGAACAACGGCGCCCGCACCAGGGCGGCGGAGACGGTCGACGATGTCCTGCGCCTGCGCGAGGCCTGGTCGGCCGTGCAGTCGACGGAGGACCCGGCCGAAACCCTGCTCGCCCATGTGCGTGACACGGTGCCCTTCTACCAAGGCATTGGCACGCAAGAGCTTTCGGACCTGCCGGTGGTGGATCGCACCGCCTACGAGAACGACGTCGCCGAGTTCACCTCCGCCGCCTCGACCGGAAAATACTGCCTCACCTCCAGCGGCACCACCGGCAACCCGCTGACGGTCACGCTCGACGACGCCTCCTGGTACGCGGTCAACTACCACTTCTTCACCCAGATCTGCGATCTCGCCGGATTGCCGCCCGACGGCTTCCGCGCGGGCGAGCTGGCGGTGCTGTTCGTCAGCAACAAGCCGGGTCGCGACACCTTCGTCCGGCCGCTGCCGTCGCTGAATTACGGTCTGTACGCACGCATTCAGCTCGACCTGTCCGCCAAGTCGACCCGCACCTACAGCAGGCTCGGCGCCGAAATCCTCTACGGCAAGCCGACCTACCTGCTCGATCTGCGCGCGGCGCTGATCGCCCAGGGCTTCGCCACTCCGCCGTGGTCGCTGCGGCTGGTGCTGGTCAGCGGCGAACCGCTGCACGCCGACGACCGCGCCCGGCTGACCGACTACTACGGCGCGCCGGTCGTGGACGCGCTGGCCTCCACCGAGGGCGGCCTGATCGCGGCGACCCGGCCGGGCGAGGAGACCTACCAGGTGTTCCCCGAGAACGTGCGGCTCGAGGTGCTCACCGACGACGGGGTCGTCCGCGACTCGGGCGTGGGCGAATTGGTGCTCACCAACCTGGTCTACCGCGACACCGTCTTCCTGCGCTACCGCACGGGCGATCGGGCCGAGCTCGAGACCGACGCCGGCGGCAGTCAACGGCTGCGGCGCCTGTGGGGGCGCGAGCCGCGCACGCTCAGCTTCGGCGACCGCCGCCTGCCGACGCGCGATCTCACCGAACGATTCGGTTCCCTGCCCGGCATGGGCGACTTCCAGATCGTGTCCAGGCTGGACGGCGCGCTGCTGCGCTGGATGCCCGACGCTGGGTATCAGGAACCGGAGACGTTGCGCCGCAGCTTGCGTGCCGCGGTCGACGAGCTGCTGCCCGATCAGGACGTCGAGTTCGAGCTGTGCTCGCGCATCACCCCGCCCGGCGGCAAAAAGCGGAGATTCCGATGACGGTGGATCTCACCTGGACCGGCAGTCAGTTCCTCGACCCGGTCGCGCACACGGCCGACATCGTGACAGCCATGGGCGCGGTCGACCTGACGACCAAGGACGAAACCTGGTGTGACTCAGTGGCCGCCGCGTGCGCGCGGTACCACGGGCTGCCCGACGGCTCTGTCCGGGTGGCGGCCGGGGCCACGCAGCTGATCGAGGTCTTGCTGCGCAAGCACTATCGCGGACTGGTGGTCGACGTGACGCCGGGATTCCATCTCACCGCGACGATCTGCGCTCAGGCGGGCTGGCATCGCGAGGCGGCCGTCGTCCGCGAACCCGAGGAGCTGCTACCCGCGCTGGAGCCCTACCTGGATCGGCCGGAGGCGATCATCTCCCTCTCCTCGCCGCGAAACCCCCTGGGCTACCAGTTCGCTCTCGCCGCGATCACGAGCCTGCTCGAGCGGGCGCGGGGCGTGGTCGTCCTCGACGAGGTGTACGTGGATTTCGCCGACTACTCGGCGCTGAGCCTGATCCGCGATCACCCGAACCTCTATGTGGTGCGGACGTTTTCGAAGGCGTGGGGTCTGGCGAACCTGCGGATCGGCTTCGCCGCCTCCGCCGCTTTCGCGGCGGGCGCGACCATTCCGCTGATACCGAACGCGGTCTCCGGCATCGCGCAGCGGGCGGCGAGTCATCTTCTCGCACACCCGAAGAGCGTCGTGGAGAGTATCGACGCGGCCAGACAGGCCAGGGATCGGATGATCGCCGCGCTGCGGGAGATCCCCAATCTTTTCGTATGGCCGTCGCAGTCGAACTACCTGTGCCTGGAGACGCCGCTGGCCGAGGAACTCGCGGCACGGCTCGCCGAGCGGGGCTACCCGGTCCGGCTGCTGCACGACCTGAAGAACTACCCCGCCGATTTCCCGGTGGGGCTGCGGTTCACCGTGCCGTGCGAGCCGCATGCCGACGCGGTGCTCGAAACCGTTGCGGCAGTGCATGATCGAGCGGTGATTCGATGAGTGCGGGGGAGCTGAACGGTCCGCCGACCATGCGGCCGGACGGACGGCAGATCGCGTGGCTGTCCAGCGGCGACGCGACGCCCCGGCTGGTGCTGTTCGACGTCGCCCGCCGCCGGGTCGAGGCCACCATCGCGGGTGCGCCGGAGCGCGTGCGCGCGTTCAGCTGGACCCACCTGCCCGGCACCGGGCTGGCCGTGGCGGACGCCGCCGGCAACGAGGAGTGGTCGCTGTACCGGCTGCGGGACGGCGAATGGGCGTTGTCGGCCAAGGAATCCGGGGCGCAGCTGCAGATCGCCGCGTCGAGCCCCCGGCGCCCGGGCGAGGTGCTCATCGCGACGAACGCGCGGGACCCGGAGCACCACGACTACGACGTCCTCGACCTGCGCACCGGCGAGCGCACCCGCGTGCTGCGCAATACCGGCTTCGCGGCCTGCTATTTCGACGCGGAGTTCCGGCCGCGGCTCACCGAGACGGTGAACGAGGACGGCTCCCGCGATCTCCGGCATCATCGAGCGTCGTCGCGGCTGTTCCTCCATATACCGCACGAGGCCGCGCTGGTCACCCGGTTCAGTCACTTCTCCGGCGACGGCGAGCTGGCCTATTTCGTTATGCCGCAGGGTGATACGGGCACCCGGCTCGTCGCGCTGCGCTGCCGCGACGACGCGCCCGCGGCGAAGGCGGAGACCGTGTTCGCCATCGAGCGCGCCGAAATCGCCCGGGTGCTGGAAGACTCGGTGCGTGGGCGACCGGAATACCTGGAGGTGCAACGCTTCCGCCGGCGCATGGTCGCGCTCGCGCCGCCGCTGGAGCGGCCGTTGCGCGCGCTGCGCGGGCGGCTCGGCGCCGAGCCGGTGATCCTGGAACGCCGACTGGGCGACCGCTATTGGCTCGTCGCCGAACATCGGGCCGACGCGGACGCGCGCTACTACGGTTACGAGCCCGCCCGCGACGAGCTGTGGCCGCTGACGGAGGCGCGCCCGGCCCGGCGGCCCTCGGCGATCTTCTGCCGCGCGGCCGACGTGCCGATGCGTACGGGCCAGCGCGCGATCACCTACCTTTCCGGTCGGCGCGGCGGCGATGGGCCGAAACCCACCGTGCTGCTGGTCCACGGCGGACCCTGGCGGCGCAGCGGCTGGGAGTTCGAGCCCCGGCGGGCGTGGCTGGCCGAGCAGGGATACTTCGTGATCGAGCCCAACTTTCGCGGCTCGATCGGTTTCGGCGCGGGCTGGGTGAACGCGGCCGACCGGCAGTGGGGCGCGAGCATGCAGGACGATCTGGAGGACGCCCTGGACTGGGCGATCCGGCGCGGCTACGCCGATCCGGCGCGCGTCGCCCTGGTCGGGGGCAGCTACGGCGGCTACGCCGTGCTGCAACTCGCCGCCACCTCCGGTCGCGAGTTCGATTGCGTCGTAGCGACATCGCCGCTCACCGACCTGGTGGACTTCGTCGAGCATCTGCCCGCGCCGTGGCGCACGGCGGCGCCGATGGTCCGCCGCCGCATCGGCGATCCGGCGCTGAGCGACCAGCGCGCGCAGCTGACCCGGTACTCGCCGGTCCGGCACGCCGCGGCGATGCGCTGCCCGGTGCTGCTGGTGCACGGCGCCAACGACGCCCGGGTGCCGGTCGAGATGTCGACCCGGATGTTCCTGGCGCTGGCCCGCGCCGATCGGAGCGCGACCCTGGCGCTGTTCACCGACGAGGGGCACGAAATCGTCGGCGCCGCCAACCAACTCGCCCGCGACGAGCTGATCGCGGGCTTCCTCGCCCGTCACCTGCTAGGGGCGGACGAACCGCCCGATCCGGCGGGTATGCGGATTCTCCGCACTCCGAATTGTCTTGCCGCACGCGAAAAACGGGAGGTGTCATGCTGAACCCGGGTTGGTTCCTGGACGAACTCGAGCGTCACCGGATCGGCTGCATCACCGGTGTGCCGTGTTCCTATGTCTCGGGCCTGTATTCGATGCTCGAGGACGGCACCCGGCCCTACTTCCCGGCGACCGCCGAGGGCGAGGCGGTGGCGTTGGCGGCGGGCGCCTGGCTCGCCGGCTCGCGAGGTCTTGTGCTCGCGCAGAACTCGGGCCTCGGCAATATGGTCAATCCGCTGACCTCGCTCACCCAGCCGTTCGAG
The DNA here is from genome assembly GCF_000308715.1 of Nocardia tenerifensis NBRC 101015. GTDB lineage: Bacteria > Actinomycetota > Actinomycetes > Mycobacteriales > Mycobacteriaceae > Nocardia > Nocardia tenerifensis. The sequence goes on along the minus strand of NZ_BAGH01000605.1, from coordinate 36,485 downwards.
ATCCCGGTGGTGCTCGGCGTCTCGCGCCGCGGCTGGCCCGCGGGCACCGACGAGCCGCAGCACGCGCTCATGGGCCAGATCACCCCGGACCTTTTGCGCCTGATGGGCCTTCGGACCGAGAACCTCGCCGCCGACCAGACCGAAGCCGCGCGGCAGCTGACCGAGGCGTTCGAGCACTGCGACCAACGGCTGTCCACGGCCTTGGTCCTGGAGAAGGGCGTCTTCGACAACGCCGTGCCCTCGTGCGAAGTCGCTGAGCCGCAAGAACTTCCGCGCGCCACCGTGCGCGAACTGCGCGCCGGGTCGCGGCCGAGCCGGGCCGAGGTGCTCGCCTGCTGGCTCGAGCTGGGCGTCCCGCGCCCGACCGTCGCCACGACCGGCTATACGTCGCGGGAGCTGTACGGCCTCGACGATCGAGACGACCAGTTCTACCTCGTCGGCTCGATGGGCTGCGCGCCCGCGCTCGGCGCCGGGCTCGCGGTCACCGGATTGCCGGTGACCGTGCTCGACGGCGACGGCGCGCTGCTGATGCGCATGGGCTCGCTGGCCACCGTCGCCCGCCACGTCCGCACGCCGTTCCTGCACGTCGTGCTCGACAACGGCCGCCACGAATCCACCGGGGGGCAGCGCACCAACGGCGGCGCCGTCGACTTCGCCGCGGCCGCGCTGGCCTGCGGCTACCGCGCGGCCTGGCGCTGCGACGGGATCGAGGCCGTGCGGACCGCGCTGCGCGAGGCCGTCGAGCACCAGGACGGCTGCGTGCTCGTGCACTGCCTCATCCGGCCGGGTACCGCGACCAAGCCGCCCCGGCCCAAGGACCGGCTGCCCGACCTCGCGCTCCGGTTCCGGACCCACGTCACCGACCATTTCGCCACAGCCGAAGGAGGCTCAGATGGCCTTACGGTTCGTCCGTAGCAACGCTCTACTACTGCTGGTGCCCAAGACGGGGAGCACCTGGATCCGGTCGAAGCTGGACGAGCTCGGGATCGAGGTCGAGTACATCGGCGATCCCGCGATGCGCGACCACGACCTGCTCGCGTCCTACGATCGCGAGAAATACTCGTACATCGGTGCTTTCGTCCGCAACCCGATCGAGTGGTACCGCTCGTACTGGGCCTATCGAATGGAGAAGGGCTGGCGGCCGCAGTACCCGCTCGACGAGCACTGCGCCAGCGACGATTTCGAAACCTTTGTCCGCAAGGCTGTTTCGGTGTTGCCCGGCGCGCTCGGCAATATCTACCGCTCCTACGTCGGCCCGCCGGATGCCGAGATCGACTTCATCGGCCACCAGGAGCATCTGGTGGACGACTTCGCGAAGTTCCTGCGCACCATCGGCGAGGAGTTCGACGAATCCGCGCTGCGGGGCGGCCCGGTCGTCAACGCGACGACCACCCGGCCGAACTACCCCGAGGAGCTCCAGGAGCTGATCACGCTGTCGGAGTGGGAGACCATGGAGCGCTTCGGCTACCTGGCCGACCGGCCCGACCCCATCGGGCTCGCGGAGATGCGGGCGCGCTTCCCCGACCACGCCGACGACTACCGGCTGCTCGCGCTCTGGACCGAGCAAACCCATTGGCAGCCCGACGATGTCAAGCGCAAGGCCGGACGCCCCGTCACGGCCGGCACCCGCCACGCGCGCGCCCACAGCAACTTCGCGCTCTCCGCCCTGCACAAGCACGGCGACCCGGACTACGCCGAACAGCGTTACCGCCGTGCGCTGGAGCTCGATCCGCGCCACCCCCGGACGCTGTGCAACTACGCGCTGCTCGTCTGGCAGCACCGCGGCGATCCGCGGCGGGCCCGGGAACTGATGCTGCGCGCGCTCGCCGGACGTCCGAACCACCCCTACACCCTCGGGAGGTTGGCGCGGCTCACCGATCGCGAGCTCGGCGACCCCGCCCTGGCCGAGGTGTTCTACCGGCAGAGCCTGGCGGGCAACGACAGTCAGGAGGAGGTCGCCGTCGAGCTCGCCGATCTCCTGGTCCGCCAGGGACACTCGGACAAGGCCATGATCCTGCTGTCCGACCGCGCCGAACGCGAGGACGCGGGTGAACTGACCCGCGTCGCGCTGGCCACCACGATGCTGCACGCAAGGAAGGAACGCGAAAATGCCCGTTGATTCGGCCCCCGAGATCTCGAGTGAGACCATCCGTAGCGCCGCCGTGTCCGCCGAGGGAAAGACGGTCGCCGACGCCGTCTCCGCCGCCCGCGCGGTGCTCGACGAGCGCCGCGTCTGCCTGGTCCGCGGCTTTCCCACCGAGCCGGAGAAGTTCCTCGAGTTCCTGCGCGGATTCGGCAAGCCCCTGGACAACTACTCCTCGCGCAGCGAGCTGGCCGACGACGATCCGCACCCGCAGATCAACCGCGTCAAGTTCAAGCCGGCGGGGCAGTACACCCGCAAGTCGGTGCACTACTCCGAGGGCGAGTTGCGCCCGCACTCGGCGCGGTCCTGGCGCACGCCGCGGCCCGCGTACTTCGGCATGCTGATGGTCGAGCCCGGCTGGTGCGACACACCGGAGGGCCGGCGCGGCGAGTCGCTGGTGCTGAGCTGGCGGCACCTGTTCACCCGCCTCGCCGAGCGTGACGGCGACACCTTCGCCAGGCACTTCGATCGGCTCACCAAGACCTCGATCCGCTTCGCCGCCAACAACGTTCGCGAGGAGTTCGCCGATCTCCCGCTGTGCTACCAGCTGCCCGACGCCGCCGACGCCTACGACGTCGGCGTGCGCCTGAAGCAGGACATCACGCAGAAGCTGCCCGACCTCGCCGACCAGATCGAGGGTTACGACGCCTACGCCGAGGCCGTCGATTACCTCGTGACCAACGCCGCCGACCACGCCTTCCAGGCGTGCTTCCCGATGGCGTCGGGCGATCTGCTGATGATCGACAACAACCGAATGGCGCACGGGCGCCGCGACATCGTCGGCACGCGGGGCGAGGAGATCAACCCCCGCGAGCTGTGGAGCGTCACCGTCGAATGAAGGGAGAACACGCAATGACCGAACAGACTTCCGCCCCAGAGGATCTCGCCGCCGCGTGCGCGCGCCTGCAGGGCGAGCTCGACGACATGCTCGGCAAACGCGACGCCGACGAGGCGGTCGGCTCGCTCGACAGCGCCGTCGCCTCGCTCAAGGGGGTGGAGCAGCGCAACGTTTCCTCCGTGCAGCTCGTCGCGCTGGATTCGCCGGTATGAACCCACTGCGACCGAAGGTGGCCGGCGAGAACGTCAAGCTGATCTGCTCGTGCGTGCGCAACGGGCCTGCCCTGCTCGACGGCCGGGAGACGCTGGCCACGGTGAATCCCGAGCCGCGCGACGGCGATCTCGTCCTGGTGCGCTGCCTGGACGGCAAGGGCGCTTACGACCACGTCGAGGACGAAACGGGTGCGGCCGTAAGGCTTTACCCCGGTGACGTGTTCGTCGCGCTGCTCGGCACCCGCCGCTCCGGCACGAACCTGGTGGGCGAGGTCCCGGAGGGACCGCTGTCCGCGGGCGACCGGCTCGACCTCGTCGCCCAGGGCGGGCTCGTCGCCACCTGTGTCGCGGTGCCCGCGTACTACGGCGCGCGGGCACTGCCGGTCGAGGTCGTCGGCTTCCCCGGCACCGGCCGAGTCGCGAATATCGCTGACGCGCCGGTGATTCCGATCGTCGACGCGGAACCCGGCCCGGTGGACAAGCCGGTGCTGTTCGTCTGCGGCACCTCCGCCGAGGTCGGCAAGACCACCCTGGTCTGCCATCTCGCCATCGCCGCGAAGCGATGCAGGCCGAACGCGCGCGTCGCCGCCATCAAGGCGTGCGGCACCGGCCGGGCCCGCGACCGCCTGCACTACCGCGACGCGAACTACGACGTGGTGGCCGATTTCGTGGACGCGGGCATGGCCTCGACCTACCACGTCGAGATCGAGCGGTTCCAGGCCATGCTGCGCACGCTGATCCGGCACTGCGCCGACCGCGCCGACCTCGTCGTCGTGGAGATCGGCGGCGATCTGCTCGAGGCGCGCGCGCCCGAGGCGCTGGAGATCATGGCGGAGCTGAACGCATCCTGCGTGCTGATGACCAACGACGCCATGGGCGCGTGCGACGGGCTGCGGCGGCTCGACGCGCTCGGCAGCCCGCCGCTGCGGATCGGCAGCCTCAAGCAGAACCCGCGCTCGCTAGCCGACCGGCTCGGCGTGCCGCTCGAGACGATCCTCGAGCCCGGCGACCCGGCCGCCTGTGAACGATTGGTGGAGTTGGTGATATGAGCCAGGAAGTCTCCGCGGTCCGCGAGGACGGGCCGCGGATCGGCGGCAAACGGCTGCTCTGCGAGTCCTCGATCGACGTGCGCTACCCGCACACCGGGGAGGTGATCGGGACCGTCGGGCGGGCGAGCGCGGCGGACGTCGGGCAGGCGCTGGACTTCGCCGAGGGCTTCAGGTGCTCGCTCAGCCGGTACGAGCGGCACCGGATCCTCGTGCGCGCAAGGGAATTGATCGAGGCGCACGCCGACGAGTGGGCCAGGCTGATCACGCTCGAGTCCGGCCTGTGCCTGCGCGACACCTCGCACGAGGTCCGCCGCACCTGCGATGTCCTGCAGTGCGCGGCGAACCAGGTACTCGTCGAGCACGGCGGCGTCTACCCCGCCGACGTGACTCGAAGCGGCGGCGCGCGAAAGATTTTCACCGTCACCGAGCCGCTGCTCGGCGTGGTCTGTGCCATCACGCCGTTCAACCATCCGCTGAATCAGGTGGCGCACAAGGTGGTTCCGGCCGTCGCGAGCGGCAATCGGGTCGTGCTCAAACCCTCGGAGAAGACGCCGCTTTCGGCGCTGAAGTTCGCCGACACCCTCTACGAGGCCGGGCTGCCGCCGGAGATGCTCCAGGTGGTCACCGGCGACCCGGCCGAGCTCGTCGGTGCGCTGCTGGACGATCCGCGGGTGAGCATGGTCGCGTTCACCGGCAGCAGCACCATCGGCAAGCGCATCGCCGACCGGTCCGGATACCGCAGGATCATCCTCGAACTCGGCGGGATCGATCCGGCCATCGTCTGCGACGACACGGATCTCGCGGCGGCGGCCGAGCTCGTCGCGCGTGGGGCGTACGGGAACTCGGGTCAGCGCTGCACCGCGATCAAGCGCGTGCTGGTCCAGGACGCCGTCGCGGAAGAGTTCACCGAGCTGCTCGTCGAGCAGACCCGCCGGTGGCGATCCGGCGACCCGCTCGACCCGGCCACCGACATCGGCACGGTGATCGATGAAGCGGCGGCGAAGCATATCGAGGACGCCGTGGCTGCCGGTACTTATGAGGGAGCCGAGATAGCCTGTGGCGGAATACGTTCCGGCGCGCACTACACGCCGACCGTGGTGGCCGGGGTGACGCCGGGCATGGCGCTGGTCACCGACGAGGTCTTCGGCCCGGTGGCGCCGATCGTGCGGTTCGCCGACGACGCCGACGCCATCCGGATCGCCAACTCCAGCCGGTACGCGCTCTCGGCCAGCGTGCTCACCCGGAACCTGAACCGCGCGTTCGACTTCGTCACCGGCCTGCACGCCGGAAACGTCAATATCGCCGAGGTTCCCGGCTACCGTTTGGAATCGATGCCGTTCGGCGGGCTCAAGGATTCGGGGCTCGGAGACAAGGAGGGGGTAGTCGAGGCCATGCGGAACTACACCACCGTCAAGACCTGCTCGCTGCCCTGGTGAGCCCGGCATGAGAATCCTTGTCCTGCATCAGAACAAGTTCGAGCGCGTCGGTTACGACCGGGCCTTCGACCACGACGAGCACGACGTCGTCTACGCCGGGCCCGCCGAGGACCTCGACAATATTCCGGCCCATGTCCGCTGCGGCAAGCTCGAGTTGGCGCCGGATTCGCCGGTGGCCGACCAGCTTCGGCCGTGGCTGCGGGAGCGGCCGGTCGACCGGATCTTCGCCCGGCGCGAGCTGCTGATCCTGCCGGCGGCCGTGCTGCGCGAGGAGTTCGGCATCCCCGGCATGCGGCCCGCGGTGGCGCTGCAGTTCCGCGACAAGGTCGTCATGAAGGAGATCCTGGACCGGGCGGGCATTCGGGTGCCGAGGTGGTATCCGGTCACCGCGCTGCCGGAACGGATTCCGTGGTCCGGCAAGGTGGTCGTCAAGCCCAGGGCCGCGAATGCCAGCCGGGGCGTGGTGGTCTGCGACGACTACGCCGCCGCCCGCGCGCTGATCGCCGAGCGCGGCGGCGAACCCGTCCTGGCCGAGCAGTACGAGATCGAGGAGTATCTCGACGGACCGGTCTGCGCCATCGACGGATTCCTTTTCCGTGGCGAGCCGGTGGCCGTGCAGGTCGCGCGTTACGTCGGGACCTGTCTGGACTACGAGCACGGAAAGCCCTCCGGCACAGTGCAGTACGACGCGCCCGAGCTGGCGGAGTGGGCGTGCCGGTGCGTGCGCGCCCTCGGCGGCGAGACGCTGACCTTCCACCTGGAGGCGATCCTGACCGCGGACGGCCCCGTCTTCCTCGAGGTCGCCGCGCGCGGCGGCGGTGGGCACCTGGGCGAGATGTTGTTCCGGCGCACCGGGGTTCACCTCGACACCGTCGATATGGCGACCGATGTCCGGGGCGAGCTGGCGACCGATCTGATCCGCGAACCCACCCCCGGCACGTACTACGGTGACTTCCTCTTTCCGGGGCATGTCTACGCAGGGGCGCCGGTCTCGGTCTCGGTGCCGCCGGAGGTGCTCGCCGACCCCATGCTGGTGAAGTATCAGATTCACCCGGAGGGCGTGCCGACCACGACCGCGCCCGGTTACCGGCCCGAGCATCTCGCCTTCTCCGGCATGATCGCCGGGCCCGACCCGGCCACGTTGGAAAGCTGGCTGTGGCGCACGTTCGCCGCCGTCACCGTGTCTCCCGGAGTGCTGCGATGATCCGGCACTATCTGCTGATCGGGGGCGCGCGCGATGTGACCCCGATACTGCGGAAGCGGCGGCCCGATCTGCGCATCACCGCCATGGTGGCGGTGCCTCGGTTGCGCAGGATGCTGCACCCCGGTGAGTGCGCGCGCGTCCTCGCGCTCGACGACCGGGCCGCCACGGATGAGTGGGTCGCGCTCGCGCGGGCCGTGCACGAGCGTGAGCCGATCCACGCGGTCGGCGCGTTCGGCGAGTACGACCAGCGCCGGGCGGCGGCGATCGCGGACGCGTTCGGGATGCCCTTCCACGCGCCGAGCGTCATAGACCGGGTCTACGACAAAACGCTTATGCGGCAACGCCTTCGGGAACAAGGGGTGGACGACACCCCGGCCGCCCCGATCGATTCGCCGCAGGACCTGAAGCATTTCGCCGACGAGTTCGGCCTGCCGCTGATTCTCAAGCCGCGCAGCGGTTCCGGCAGCGAGAACATCGTCCGGGTGTCGAGCGCGGCCGAATTGGACGCCGCGCTGGCGCAGCTGGACGGCGACCGGCTGGTGGAGCGGTACCTCGAGGGTACGGAGATCAGCGTGGAGGCGTTCTCCGAGAACGGGATTCATCGGGTCGTCGGGATCACGCGCAAATTCATCGACGCCGACTTCGTGGAGATCGGGCACGGGGTACGCGAGGCGACGGCCGCCGACGAGCCGGTGGCCGACTACGTGTGCTCGGTCCTCGACGCGCTCGGAATCGCCTTCGGCCCCACGCATACCGAAGTGATCCGCACGGCGGACGGGCCGCGGATCGTGGAGACGCACACCCGGGCCGGCGGCGACCAGATCCCACAGCTGCTGCGGGCGGCGACGGGGATCGATCTGGTCGAGCTGGCCGTGCGACAGTCGTTGGGGGAGCGGGTGCTGCCCGTGCTCGACGCGCTGCTCGCCGAACCCGGTCGCCCGTCGCGGGCCGGCGCCATCCGGTACCGGGTCCCACCCGCGTCGGGTCGCCTTGTCCGCGTGGATCATCGCGACGAAGCCGCCGCGGTCGAGCACGTCACCGGCTGTACTGTCCTCAAGGAACCCGGCGAGCCGCTGGTGACGCCGATGCGCGACTCCGACGATCGGGTCGCGTTCTGCACCGCGGTGGCCGACGACGTCGAAACGGCCGGTGCCGCAGCCGAACTGGCGGTGCGGAGGCTGGAGGTCGTGCTCGAGTGACCCGCTGGCGGGCGGTGCGAGAGGTGGTCCTGCCGCCGCCGGGCGCGGGCCGGATCGCCGGTTCCGCGTTGGCGGACGCGGTCGGCACGGGGGTGTTCGCCTCCGGCGCCGCGGTGTATTTCAGCGAGCGGCTCGGGTTGAGCATCGCCGTCATCGCGGGCGGTCTCGCCATCGCCGGCGCCGTGTCGCTCGCCGCCGTGACGCCGCTCGGCATGCTGTCGGATCGCTTCGGCTACCAGCGGATGGTGCGCATCACCCACTTCGGTCGCGCCGTGCTCTACCCGCTGTTCCTCTTCGTCGACAACGTCGCAGGATTCGCCGCGGTGATCACCCTGGCGACCGTGCTGGAAAGGCTTGCGTCACCGGCGTTTCAGGCGATGGTCGGCGCGGCCGTCGGCGCGGAGGGTCGCAACGAGACCATGGGCTACGTGCGGGCGATGCGCAACGCTGGCTTCGCGCTCGGCGGGCTGGTCACCAGCGCGGCCATCGCCGTCGGCACCGCGACGGCCTACGACGTGCTGCCGATCGGCAACGCGGTCTCCTTCGCGCTGGCCGGTCTCCTGCTCGCCGGCGTGCGCAACACCTGCGCGCCGAAGGGTGAGCCGGGCGAGCGACCGCGCAGGCGGGTCCGGCCGCGCTACCTCGCCCTCGCCGGGCTCAACGTCGTGCTGCTGATGCACGACACCATTCTTCAGCTGGCTCTACCGCTGTACGTGCTCAACCAGACGCGGATCGCCCCGGCCGTGCTGCCCGCGATGTACGTGGTGAACACCGTGCTCGTCGTCGTGCTGCAACGGCGGCTGAGCCGGTGGGCGGCGACTATGCGCGGCGCGGCGCGGGCCGAGGAGGTCGCCGGGGTGCTGCTGGCGGTGGCGTGCGCGTGCTTCGCGGCCGTCGCCGTGCTGCCGCCCGTGCACGGTGGCGTCGCGCTCGTCGCCGGGGTGGTGGCGTTGACGCTCGGCGAGTCGCTACAGATCGCCGGGTCCTGGGAGCTGTCCTACGAGCACGCGCCGAGCACCGAGCGCGGGGCGCACCTCGCGGTGTTCAGTATCGGTGTCGGCGTGCAGCATTCGGTCGGCCCGGCTATCGTGACCCTGCTCGCCGCGTGGGGCGCCGTGGCCTGGTTTCCCTTCGCCGCCGCGTTCGTCGTCGCGGGCACCGCGACCCGGCGGATGGCGAGCGAGCCTTGGCCCGCCGTGAATCGCGGGCTGGAGGAGACCGGGGCCGCTCGATCTCATTGATAGAGTTCCGCTCTGACAGAACGGGGACATTCATGGATTTCGCCGGTGAGCACGTCATCAGTGTCGATCAGTTCGATGTGGTCAAGGTGGAGCGGTTGTTCGCGGTGGCCGATGGGATGCTGCCGTATGCCCGGCGGCAGCGGGTCACCCGGGTGCTGGAGGGCGCGATCTGCGGCATCCTGTTCTTCGAGCCGAGCACCCGGTCCCGGTTGAGTTTCGGTGCGGCGTTTCACCGGCTCGGCGGGCAGATCGTGGAGACAACGGGTTTCGCGTTCTCGTCGATGGCCAAGGGCGAGTCGATCTACGACACCAGCCGGGTCGTCAGCGGGTACGTCGACGCGATGGTGGTGCGGCACCCGGAGGCGGGCGCGGTAGGGGAGTTCGCCGCGGCGACACGGGTGCCGGTGATCAACGGCGGCGACGGGCCGGGTGAGCATCCGACGCAGGCGCTGGTCGACTTCTACACGCTGTGCCGGGAACTCGGAAAGCGGCCGGGGTCGCTGGGCGGGGCCACCGTCGCCGTGGTCGGAGACCTGAAATACGGGCGGACGGCGCACTCGCTGACGAAACTGCTTGCCCTGGAACATCAGATCCGGTTCGTCTGCATCGCCCCGCCGGAGCTGCAACTGCCGGAGCCGTTGGTCGCCGCGTTGCGTGAACGCGGTCATCGCGTCGAGCAGACCGAGGAACTGGCCGACGGCCTGCGGAACGCGGATGTCGTCTACGCCACCCGAATTCAGCAGGAGCGACTGCCCGCCGGGCTCACCCTGGACGGGGTACAGGATCGGTTCGCGATCGACGCCGCGCTGTACGACCGCGTCTGTCGGCCGGGTACCGTCCTCATGCACCCGCTGCCGCGCGACAGCCGCAACAATCCGAGCGAACTGTCCAACGACCTCAACCGCCACCCCGCCCTGGCCATCTTCCGCCAAACGGACTACGGAATACCCGTCCGCATGGCGCTTTTCGCGCTCGTGCTCGGTGTGGCCGACCAGGTCGACGCCACCGCCCGCGACGCATCCTGGTATCGGCCCGAACGTTTCGGCGTCGACGACACCAAGCCCATGCTGCCCTGAAAATCCCTACGGTGACTTGATCGCGGCGATCACCCGGCTGCGGCCGTACTGCCAGATCTGTCCCACGTCTCGGAAACCGGCTTCGCGCAACAGGTTCAGGTGGAGGTCGAGGGGTGGTTCGTGGGTTTCGGGGCGGTGCCAGGTGCGGGTGCGGCGGTCTGCGGTGGCCGTGGCCAGTTCGGGATCGGCTTCGATCTCGGTCCACCAGGTCTGCCAGTCGTCGGCGGGTTGGGCGTGTTCCATTCTGCGGCGGGTGATTTCGAGATCCAGCCGATCGATGACGGGAGAGGCGGCGATCATGTCGTCGCCGTTGAGGAGTAGGCCGCCGGGGCGGAGAAGGGTGGCCGCCTCGGTGTAGACGCGCGCGAGAGTGTTCGTGCGTAGCCAGTGCAGGGCGGTGGTGCTGACGATCGCGTCCGCCGGTTCCGAGAGATGCAGTGCGGCAACCCATTCGGGGTCGTCCAGGTTGTGGTCTACGAACTCGAAGTCGTGGGCGGCGCGGGCCAGGTCGAGCAGGACCGGATCGGCGTCCACGCCGATGATGCGGGCGGCGGGGAGTCGCCGGTGGATGCGGGCGCCGAGGGAGCCGGGGCCGCAGGCCAGGTCGATCACGATCGGATCGGGCCGGCCGACGGCGGACGCCACGGCATCCGTGATGACGGTGAACAGCGTTTCCCGATCGGGTAAAGCGCTGTCCTGCTGGCGGTCCCAGCGTTCGATCCAGGCGAGGGCGGTCGTGGTCGTCGGAGACATACTCGAACCTTTCATGACTGTCTTAAACTGGAACAACAGTCATCACGCTAGAAAGGCAAGGGGGACTGGTCAAGTGAGGTTAGACAGTCACACGCTGGGTGCGGTGCAGTTCGCCGTGCGGTTGATCAATGCCGTCGTGCCGGGCGAGCGGCGCGGCAGGGCGTATCCGGCCGCCGCCGGTCAGCGCGAACTGCGGGACCGGATCAGCGGCGTGGTGCCTCCCATCGCCGGTTTCCACGCCACGCCCGCCGATGCTCCCGGCCTAGCGCGAGTGGCCGCGCAACTGCGGCAGGTTTTCGCCGCCGTCGCCTCCGGCGACATGGATGCCGCGGCCGAGCGCACCAACGCCATGATGCACGAGTACGACGCCAGACCCGTACTGACCCGCGACCCCGGCCGACCCTGGCATCTACGCTTCCACACCCCCGATGCCCCCCGCGTGCCGGCCATCGGCGCGGCCGTCACAGTCGCCGTCGCCTCCGTCCTGGGCAGCGAGCACGCCGACCGCATAGGCGTCTGCTCCGCCCCAACCTGCGACCGCGTCTACCTCGACCTCACCCGCAACGGCACCAAGCGCTTCTGCGGAACCGCCTGCCAAAACCGAGCCAAAAACGCCGCCTTCCGCGCACGCCAACAAACCTGGCGTCCATGAAAGCTCAGCGAGGCGGCAAAAACGCCATTTTGCTGCGGCACGTCGAGGCAGGTCCACGGTGGATTCCTTCACAGAGCCCCGACCGCACATCCATTCCAGTCAGCTGTCAATGCCCGCAGCGCGGGAACTCGCCGTCCCACCATCCGTCTTTGCCCATGCGCATACCGTCGCACACCTGCGACCAGCTGTAGTGCTCCGTCGACTCGACGGGGAACACGCCGAAGAACGTCGCGTGCATGTATTTGCAGTCCACACCGCTGGGTGTCGCGACCGCATTCTTGTAGAAGTACTTCGGAGTGGTCCCACCCTTCGACGAGGTCATCTGCTGCCCCGGCGTCCGGTCCAAACCGCCACGCCACCCGGCCCAGCCTCGACGCCCAATCCTGACCCCCTCCGCAGCACGCGGTATCGACTATTCGCACGACAGTGCCTCGCACCGCACCCCTAACGCCCACGGTGCACGAACAGCCGCACACCTTCCGCCCCTCCCACACGCGCAATTGCATGTGCGGCGAGCCAGAAACTATGCGGCTGTTGCGTTCGAAATATCCGTAAACCGCGTCCTCGACTGCTCGCCGCCGGTCACTCGGTGCCGATCCGGCGGGCGACGTCGATGGAGACGACGCGCAGCCTCCGGTCGGCGCAGAGTGCCGAGGCCGTCGATGCAAACGACCTCGGCACCCTCTAGTCAGTGGTCAATCAGCGTGAAAAGCTGTCACACGCACCATGTTTCGGTTGTGCCACAGGCGCCCCAAATGACGCCCTTCAGCCGATCGATAAGGAAATTTGCACGTAGTCCTGGAGGCGTTGGGGTTGCGATCGCGAATTCTCGGGCCGAGGCGGTCGATCGGTTGGGTGGGGGCTGAGGGGGAATTACCGGGCGGTTGAGTGGTAGCGGACGCCGACGGTCGAGGAGAGGATTGTTATGCGTGGAGTGGTTATGTATGCGCCGGGGGATGTGCGGGTGGAGGAGCGGGGGGAGCCGCGGATTGTGGAGCCGTCGGATGCGGTCATTCGGGTCGCGGCGACCTGCGTTTGTGGGTCGGATTTGTGGCCGTACCGGGGGGTGGAGGAATTGCGAAGGCCGACGCCGATGGGGCATGAGTATGTCGGGGTGGTGGAGGAGGTGGGTGCGGCGGTGGAGAGGGTGCGGGTGGGGGACTTTGTGGTCGGGTCGTTTTTTGCCTCGGATAACACGTGCGACATCTGCCGGGCGGGGTTCCAGTCGCGCTGTGTGCACGCGGTGCCGATGGGTGGGATCGGCACGCAGGCCGAGCGTGCTCGCGTCCCGCTCGCAGACGGCACGCTCGTTCGGGTGCCGGGCGAGCCGACTCCGGAGCAGATTCGGCACCTGCTCGCGGCCTCGGACGTGCTCGGCACCGGCTGGTTCGCCGCGGACGCGGCCGAGGTGGGGCCCGGTAAATCGGTCGCGGTGGTGGGTGACGGCGCGGTCGGGCTGCTCGGCGTGCTCGCGGCCCGCGAACTCGGCGCCGAGCGGATCATCGCCATGAGCCGCCACCCCGAACGTCAGGCCCTGGCAAGGAAATTCGGCGCCACCGACCTCGTCACCGAACGCGGCGACGAAGGCGTCGCCCGGATCAAGGAGCTCACCGGCGGGCTCGGCGCGCACTCGGTGATCGAGGCGGTCGGTACCCAGCAGTCGATGGAGCAGGCCATCCGCTCCACCCGCCCGGGCGGGCACCTCGGCTACGTCGGCGTGGCCCACGACGTGAAACTCGACGGCATGGAGCTGTTCTTCGCCGAAATCCACCTGCTCGGCGGCCCGGCCCCGGTCCGACGCTTCCTGCCCGACCTGATCGACCGGATCATGCGCGACGAAATCACCCCCGGCGACGTCTTCGACCTCACCCTGCCGCTCGCCGAGGCCGCCGAGGGCTACCGCGCGATGGATGAGCGACGGGCCACGAAGGTCTTGCTGACTCTCTGATCCGGCATATCCTGACTCTCTGGCTTGGAGGCCCGGCTCCGAGGGTGTCTACGACGGCGAGCAGCACTTCGACTGAGCGATGACACTCACGGTGTCTGTTGACCGGCGCGGCCATCGGCGAATCATGGATGTGCCGGTGCTGGGGAAGGGTGGATGCGGGCACGCGCGTGGCGGTCGTCGGCGGTGAGGGAACCCATTACGGCGGTGATCACCAGGACGAAAGCGATCAGGGCACAACCTGTTCGGGTGAAGTGGAACAATTCCCATCGGCGCAGGATGTCGGTGTAGTCAGCGGGTAGCGCGTCGACCCGCCAGGTTTTGATCTGCTGATTTATCGGCACATTTCCCCAGCGGGTCACCACGAACGAGGCGATGACCAGCCCCGAGGCGCTCGCGGCGATCCACCGTCGCCGATGCTTCGAGCGCACCGCAAGCAGCAGGGTGCTCAGCACCGCCAGACCCATCAGCGACTGCATGACCGGCCCGTTGACCCGCATCAGCGCGGTGTGGAAGGTGAACCGGACATCAAGGGGCACTTCACGAAACGCGTACAGCACGTTCACCGCGCCGTATCCGAACGCGCCTGCGAGCAAACCGGGGAACAACAACGCGCCTCCCCGAACGGATTTCGACAGCATCGACACTCCACTTCTATCGCAACTCCGAGTTGCGATATTGTCAGCATGCCCGCATGTCGCAGATATCGCAACTAGGAGTTGCAATGAGTCCCACCGCGTCCCCCGGCCGTGGACCCAAGGTCCGCACCGCCGTGCTCGCGGCAACCATCGACGAGTTGAGCGAACGAGGCTACGCCGCATTCACGATCGACAACGCCGCCCAGCGCGCCGGAGTGCACAAAACCACCGTCTACCGTCGATGGCCCGATCGCGAGACCTTGATCGCCGAGGCGCTGACCGACAGCCTCACCACCGAAATCCCCATCCCCGACACCGGTTCGGTCGACGAAGACCTGCGCGCGCTCGCCCGTAGCCTCGTCGCATGGGCCAACAGCGCCTCCGGCCGGGCAGTGCTGGCCGTGATGGTTTCCACCGCCGCGGGCCTGCCGGCGCCACCACTGTCGGCTCGACACGTCTTCCGCGACCGCATTCGGAAAACACTGCCGGTGGTGACGCGCGCAATCACCCGCGGCGAGATTCCTGAGGGTACGGATCCCGCCGAGATGGTGAAAGCGCTTGTGGCGCCGATCTATTTCCGTGTCCTGATCACCGGCGAGCCTGTCGGCGACAGCACCGCCGACGCGGCCGCGGCGGTCGCGCTGACGGCCGCCCGCGCTCGCTTGTTCACCACCAGCTGAATGTCGGTACACAGCCGCTGGTCGCGCGTTTGTCAACCGTTCAGACAGCTACGCCGACAAGGCCTTTCGGCACGCGTGAACGCCGAGGGGGCGTTATTGGGATGGTTGTCCAGGAGATCATGTCGTCAGCGTTTTCGGGTCCATCGGTGGGTCGGGTGACTCCGCGCGGGGATCGCGAGCCGGCGCGAGGATGCGCAGCAAGCTTGTGGTGAAGGCGTGGTCGGCGTCTGATCTCGTCATTCGGCCGCTGCTGTGCTCGTCGGCTGCGGCGTGGGCGAGGTGGATCGTTACTGTGGCCAGCCAGTCGGCGGGGAGCGTGCCGTCGAATTCGGCTGTCTCCTGGCCGCGTCGGATCACCTTCTCGATGCGGGCCATGATCGGTGCGTGTCGGCCGCGGTCTTCCCGCGCGGCACTGGGCAACGCGTTGATCCGCTGGAGGAGGACGGGGTAGCGCTCGGATTCTCGTGTGGCAGCGTCGAATACGCGCAGCAGTGCCTCGACGGCCGGACCCTCGTCCGGATCCGCGGCGTCCATCGCCGCGACGGTCAGTTCGGTGAGCCTGTCCAAGACCGCCGCCAGTAGCCGCTCACGAGAGGGGAAATGCGCGTACACCGTCTGACGGGTGACCCCCGCGCCCGTGGCGAGGGCTTCGACGCTGGCGTCGGGCTGTTCGTTCAGGATCCGTGCGGCGGCGTCGAGGATCGCCGCTCGACTCCGGTGGGCGTCTGCACGTTGCTTGCGAGCCATCGATCCGTCCTGTTTATCTCTTACATCTTGTCAAAGCACTTGTGGGCTTATATCTTACATCTCGTAAGATATAATTCGGCTACGCCTGTCAGGAGACTCGTGCCCGCCTTCACCGACACCGATCCAGCACAGTTCATCGCCGACTTCTTCACGTCGTTCAACGAGCACCTGCTGGCCGACGACGCAGACCCGGCCGCCGTAGTCGACCAGTTCCATGCCCCAGACATCGTGCAGATCGCGGATGGTCACCGGATGGATCGCGACAAGTTGATCGCACACACCCGACCGGTGCGAAAGAACCGCCCCAGCAGCCGAATCGACGTACACGAAGCGATCGCCGACAACAACCGGATCGCCGCCCGATACACCCTCCACGTCACACAACGGGGTAGAGAACTCGCCATCGAAGTCTGCTTCTTCGGGCAGTTCACACCAGACGGACGAATGCGGCGAGCGAATATGCTCACTCGAACCGTAGCCGCCGACGATCAGCGCCCGCGAGGCGAGCGATCATGAGCGAACACCGTTTCACCGTCCTCGGCATGGCCTGCGACCACTGCGCCACATCCGTTGGCGAAGCGCTCGAACAACTATCAGGTGTGACCGTTGTCGCCGTAGACGTGGATACCGACTCCGTCACCGTAACCAGCGCCGCCGACCTCGACTTCGCCGATGTCCGCGCGGCCGTCGACGCTGCGGGCTACGAGCTGATCGACCCCTGAGTCGGCCCGTGTCCGTCCGGCATCCACCTCGCGGCCACCAAGGCATTGCGCGATCGGGCAGATCAACAGACTCTCGACTTCGCCGGCGTCGGCTACCCACGCTACGAATGTTTTACCGAGATTTCCCCCAGGTCGTTGACCACCGTGACCTGCACATCGTCGGAGTGGAGGTGACGCCAGACGTGGCACTTGAACTCGGTGTCGGCGCGGACCGGGACGGCGGCCGGGCAGCCTACTCGGCCGGGGGAATCGTCGCCGACACCCTGTAGGCGGTTCGCCACCTGTTGTTCCAGTGCCGTCTGGTCGAACACTCTGGGCTGTTGGGCGGCGGTGAAATCGGCGCCCAACAGCTTCACCGTGACGAGGACGGCGCAGACAGCCACCACGACCGAGCAGATGGCCACGACGGTTCCGGTGATGCTTCGAGGTTCAGCCACGCCGATAGTCCTATCCATTGCGGAGTGAGTTGGCAAGACCACGATCGGTTCCGCTGAGTGGTCGGTCCGAGGACGGTAGATGCCCGGGTGCGCGGAACGGCTCAGTCGCTGAACGCGGTGTAGAGGTCGGGGAGGAACTCGGCGAGGTGGTGCATTTCCTGGCCGCAGTGCAGCATCAGGTCGCGGGCGAGGTCGACGCCGAGGACGAGGTCGGCGGGATCTATTGCCGCGCCGCGCTTTACGGCCTCGACGGCCTGCGGCAGGTCGGGAGTATGCAGCCCGTAGACATTGAGATAGAAGCGGCTGCGCATCTCGCAGCCGGTCGGGGTGGGACGCACTTGGTGGGCGAGCCAGCCGAGGTCGACGGGCGCCACGATGCTGCCCACCCGGGCGAGGATCACCGTGTGTCCCTCGGGCACCTGGAAGCCCTCGAGGGTGGGATCGCGAAACGCGATGGCGAGCTGCTGCAACTTCGGGCCGATGTACTCGTCGACGTAGGAGGTCGTGCCGATGTATTTGTCGCGGTAGGGAATCGGCTCGGCATTGCGGTCGGCGGAGGTGCTGGCGTATAGGTGCGCGTCGGGGTGCCAGAGCTTGTAGCGGGCGGATTCGATCGGATGCCAGGCGAACCACCAGTCCCACATCGCGGCGGTGACGCCCGGCATGTCGGTGTGCACCGCGGCCCACACCTGTCCGTGTGCGGTTTGCCCGTAACCGGTTTCGACGGGCGAGCGCGCGCCGGGCGCGAGATCCAGTGGCAGTGCGGTGAATTCGGGGATCAGCGCCGGCGAGGTCGGCGGTCCCGCGTGGGCCGCGAGCACCGAAGTGTGCGCGGGCGTGGTGTGTTCGGCCATGAAGCGGGCGTACGGCAGCTCTCGGTCCTGCGCCGAGTATCCGCGGTAGCGGGTGGCGCCGGCCTGGGTGCCAGGGTCTGCCATGGCCTGTCCTCCGGTGATCAGCGTGGCCGCTGCCCCGGCCCCCCAAGTGAGCGCCCCACGGCGACTCGCCTGCAAATGTCTCGACACCCGTGAAGAGTAGGGCGAACCGCGTGCCGAAATCGACCCGTGGACAGTCTTCTGTGAGGGCGCACAACGCCCCCCTCCGCGCCATCGTTGCACGTAACCACGGCTGAGAGGCCGACCGGTCCACTCGGGGCCTCGACGGTGGTCCGTGTGCGCGCATTACCCGCGAACCAGGTACCGGCGCGCCGGCGTGGGCCTTCAGCTACCGGACGCACGTCGGCTACCAGAGGCACGATTCACCGATGGGCCGCGTCCCGCTGCCCGGGATTGTTTCTGTGCGGCAACGCTTTTGCTGACTTTTGCCGGTTCGACCCGGACTGTCAACCGTCTATCGACACTATAGAGGTAGGTCCGAAAGTCCAGTACCGCGGTCGATGTTGGCAGCTGTGAGCCGTAATGAACAGCCCTGGCTATGACATTGGGGTTGCTTCGCACCGGAGCCGATGCTAGACAAGAGATAGTTACCGGCAAAACACACTTAGCAGGTAAGTTCATCAACGCGTCGAGGAGCACCATGGCCGACCGCGACTGCGCTCGAAGCTCCGTCGCCACACCCGCCCGCGACAGCACAACCTCCGACACCGAGTCGGCGAATCAACACGGTCCCTTCAGAATCGGCATACCTGGCCTACTGACGCTCGCGATCGTCTACGGCTACGGCCGCTACGGCTACGGCCTGTTCCTGCCCGAGCTGCGACGCGAATTCGGCGGCAGCACAGGCGTTCTCGGCGCGGTTTCGAGCGCGGGTTACCTCGCCGAACTCCTTGTGCTCGTTGTGGTCGCCCGTCTCTCGGGTCGCCGGAGCCCGCGCGTCCCCGTATTGATCGGCGGACTCTGTGCGGCCACCGGGATGGTGCTGATGGCCACCGCGCACAGCACCGCGGTCCTGGCGATCGGCGTGGCGCTGGCGGGTACGGCGCCGGGCTGGGTGTGGGCGCCGTACTCCGACGCGGTGGCGGTGGCCACCCGGCCGGCAGCTCGTGGGCACGCCCTGGCGATGATCAGCACCGGGACGACCTTCGGCGTGATGGTGGCGGGACCCGCGGTCCTGTGGGTCGCCGGTTCGGGCTGGCGAAGCATCTGGCTCGCGGCCGCCGCCTGCGCGATCGCGGTCTCCGCGTGGAACTTTCGCGTCCTACCGGCGACGGCTCATCCGGGTCCGCGCGGCGCCGGGGCGAGGGGCGACGGGGCGACGGGCTTGCGCTGGTCCGCGCTGCTGCGCCGTCCCGGGCAACGCCGCCTGCTCGGCGCGTCGTTCTCGGTCGGCCTGGGTGGCGCGGTCTACTGGTCCTACGCGGGCATGGCGGTGTCCGGTGCTTCCACCGAGGGCGCCCCGCTGCTCTGGACGCTGATCGGCGTCGCCGGGGTGATCGGCGTCGCGACCGGCGCGCTGGTCGAAAGATGGGGAATGGCAAAGACATTCGTGACGGCTCAGCTCTGCACCGCGCTGTCCTGCGGCATACTCGCCCTGGGCCGGCCCACCTTTGCGATGTTCGTCGCGGCGGCGGCGCTCTTCGGCGCGGGTTTCATGGTGGCGGGCGCGCTGGTCGCGCTGTGGAGCGCCCGCGCGTTCGCGGACCGCCCGACCGTGGGGTTCAGCGTGGTCGTCCTCGCGCTCGCGGCGGGCTCGGCGACCGGGCCCGCGGTGTTCGGCATCCTCGTCGACTCGTTCGACATCCCGATCGCGTTCGCCGTACTGTCGATGGTGGTGGCGGCGACCCTCTGGTTCTGCCCGCGTCGAAGCGATGCCTACACTCCACCCGACCCACAGGCGCACCGATGAGCGAATCCGGCAGGAGTACTCCGATGGAGCTGGAAAGAATAGGGGGACAGTTGTGCCTGGACTTCGCGAATACCGTGGGACCTCGCTATTCGCGTCCGGACAAGAGCTCGGCGGATTTTCTCGGCAGCATGCGGGATTTCCTGCGCTGGTGTGCGGACGCCGACCTCATCGCCCCGCACAGCGTGGCCGCGCTGGAGCGTGACACCGGGCCGATCACCTTCGCGTACTGCCTCGATGTTCGCGAGGCGATCTATCGAACCTTCGCCGCCGTCGCCGCGTCGCGCGACCCCCACCCGGACGATGTCGCCACGATTCTCGCGAGCCACACCGCCCTGCTGCGCGACGCCGTGCTGCGCGTCGAACCCCGCCGAGCCGAGCTGACCTGGCCCGGGATCACCGTCGCGGCGGCGCTCGGCCCGATCGTGCTGTCCGCGGTAGATCTGCTGCGGCAAGGCTCGTTCGAGCGCATTCGCCAATGCCCCGGGCACGACGGATCCTGCGGCTGGCTTTTCTACGACACGTCCAAGAACAATTCACGCCGCTGGTGCAGCATGGCGCAGTGCGGCACCCACAACAAATCCCATCGGCAGAGCGCCCGTATTCGCGCCGCGCGGAATTGACTAGTCGGCGAGTCGATAGGTGGCGAGAATGCCTTTGTGGTCGCTGCCCCAGCGCGGGGGTGTGGCGGCGAAATGGTCCTCGGTGATGTCCTCCTGCCGGGTGCCCCGGACGATGGAGCCGCGGGGTCCGACGATGCCGACGTCGGTGAGGTGTAGGGCGGGGGCGTTGGTGAAGATGTAGTCGACGCGGTCCCGTTCGTCGGCTTCGGGGGCCCAGGCGAGGTCGGCGACGTCCACCTCGGGGTTGTCGGAGGGCCAGGTGAGTCCGGGATGGGTTGCGGGGTCGGGGTATATCGCTCGGTAGGCGTCGGTGAAGCCGGCCTCGTGCAGGCGTCGGGTGGTCTCCCACGGCACCACGACGCCGTTGTGGTCGAACATCTTCGCGGTCGCGGACGTCCAATCGAGCAGCGACGGCTCGTTCAGGTCGCCGCCCATGATGACCGAGGCCCCTTCCGCCAGTTCGGCTTTCGCGTCGGCGAGGAAGGTGCTGATGACGTCCGGCCTGCCCGAGGCCGCGTTCACGCGCTGGATCGCCGCGTGCTCGGTGACCGGCCCGCCGGGCAGCTTCTCGAAACCGTACTCGGAGAACTCGCCCGGCGCGGGTGTGCCGGGTCCGTAGCCGCGCGGCAGATTCGAGGCGTACCAACGGAACTCCAGGTGCGCGGAGTAGACCGTGAGTCGCCTGCCGTGGATGTTCAAGCGCGCCTTGACCATCCAGCGCAGATCCGCGCTGTCCTCGATCGGGAACACCGACAGGACGCCGGTGTCGTGCGACGGCACGGCGTTGTACTCGTGCCCTCGCCGCGCGAGTTCGGCGGCGACGGTGGTGGTCGCCTCGGTCGCCTCCGAGAGCAGCACGACCGAGGACCGCGTCGCGAGGACGAGATCGGCGAGCAGCTCGACGCCGCCGGCGACCTTGCTGCCGCTGTGCCACGTATTCAGCGCGAGCACCCGGATCTCTTCGTCCGGAGGTTCGACGAGGGCGTATTCACCCGCCGCGCGTGGTTCGGTCGTGGAATTCCCCGTCGTCGAACCCATCATGCTCACCCTTCTCCGATCGGATCACCAGCGCGACATGGGCCGGCAACCAGCTTAGCCATGCGGGAGCAATTCACCGACGAGTCAGCGGCAGAAGAAAGCAGTAAAAGATCTCAGGCGGAAATCGGCGGGAACGGACAGCACGCCGGCGCCGGGATCACGAGCCGGCGCGAGCGCGGTGACGCTGAAACCCCTTCTGCCGCAGTCGATCAAGCGACGCGTCCCACAGCAATCGGGTACCGGCGGACAGCTCGGCAGGCCGGAACATCCCGTGCCGCATCATGATCTTGTGCGCCCGCGCCTTGGTCGCCGTCGTGGCCTTGCTCGTATGCCCCGAATCGAACGGCGGCTGCGGGTCGTACTCGATGGACAACTGAACGGCCTCCGCGTACTCCCTGCCCGCGATCTCGCCAGTGAGGAACAGCCCGAGGTCGATCCCGGCCGACACGCCCGCCGCGGTGACGATGTGCCCCACACGGACCACCCGCTCGTCGGGCCGCGGCCGCGCGCCGAAGGGCCGGAGCAGGTCCAGCGCGCGCCAGTGCGAGGTGGCGTCTTTCCCATTCAGCAGACCGGCCGCCCCCAGGATCACCGAGCCGCTGCACACCGACACCGTCCACGTCGCGGTCTTCTCCACCGACCGCAGCCAGTCCAGTAGCGCCTCGTCCCGTGCCGTCGTCGCCGTCGCCGTGCCCGAACCCGGCACCACGACGATGTCGGGGCGGGGTGTCTCGGCGAGCGTGTGGGTGACGCCGAGCAGCAGCACCTCGGAGTCGGTCGCGATCGGCCCGGTCTCGTGCCACACGAACCGCACCTCGGCGTCGGGCAGCGTGCGCAGGATCTCGTACGGGCCTATCGCGTCGAGCGCAGTCATTCCGGGATAGGTGACGAAGGCAATCTGCATGGAGTGCACCCCTTGTGGTGTCCGGCCGGTCCTGCCGCAGGTGGAGGTCGAGTCGTCCTCCGTGCCATCGTGCGTCGGCGTTCCCCTCGGCGCTACGACACTTTTATTGCGATCTCGGCCAGTCAGGACGATCGGGGACGGGCGAAGCGTCCCCGATACTCGCCGGGGGAGATGCCGAGCTGGCGCTGAAACGTCCGGTAGAGCGTCTCGGGCCGCGGCAAGCCGACCGTGGTGCCCACGCGGTGCAACGGATAGTCGGTGGTCTCGAGCAGACGCCGCGCCGCCGCGAGCCGCACCAGCTCCACGTAGCGGGCCGGTGTCGTGCCGAACTCGGCGGCGAAGACCCGCGAGAAGTTGCGCGTGCTCATGTCGGCCTGCTTGGCCAGCGCCTCTAGGGTGAGGTCGGCCGCGAGGTTCTCCTCGATCCAGACCTGCAACGCCCGCAACGGTTCCCGGCGTGGCGGCCCCGCGGCGATCGGCGCGCTGAACTGACTCTGGCCGCCGGGGCGATGCAGGTAGACCACCAGCCACCGGGACACCTCGCGGGCGAGGTCGGCGCCGTGGTCGTCGGCCACCATGGCGATCGCGAGGTCGATGCCCGCGGTGACGCCGGCCGAGGTCCAGATGTCGCCGTCGCGGACGTAGATGCGATCGGGCTCCACCAGGATCCCGGGATACCGCTCGATCAGCCCGCTGCTGCCGGCCCAGTGCGTGGTGGCGCGGCGGCCGTCGAGCAGCCCGGCCTCGGCCAGCAGGAACGTGCCCGAGCACACCGAGCCGACCCGGCGCGCCCGGCTCGCGGTCTCCCGAATCCCGTCGCGCAGCACGGTATCCGCCGTGGCCGCACCGCTGGTCAGTCCGCCGGTGACGATCAGGGTGTCCACCGCGTCCGCCTCGCCGAGCGCGCGAGCGGCGTTGACCTCCAGCCCGCTCATCGCCCGCACCGGTCCGCGCCGGGTGGCCACCACCTCCACCTCGTAGAGCGGCTCGCCGCCGAGCAGGGCCGCGGCATGGAACACATCGGCCGGACCGGACAGGTCCAGCAGTTGGAAACCCTCGAACACCACCAGCTGAACGAGTCGGGTGGTGTTCGGCATCCACCCATGCTGGCTCCGCCCCGCCTTGGCGTCAATAAACCATCTATTGCGTTTCCTGCCAGACCACGTATGGGCTACTGCGCGTCGCTCGCCCCATTCCTCAACTTCCAGTTGCGCCGTCTTACCGTCCTCCGTGCCGGTTAAGACAGCGTCGAGTTCGGTGACGCCCTCGGGGACGAGATGGCAGAGCATCGAGGTGCGCCGCGAACCAGCGTGCGCGGGATCACGATCGATTGCCCGAAATGCCCGATGTGACAAGGCTCCATCCGCGAGCGCCGATTGGTGACGAGCAGTGCGGGCATTCCCGGCCTTAGATGCCGGGCGCCCTCGAGGCCCCGGTGCCCTGGAAGGAGACGACGGTGATGAGTCGGGAGCGGCGACTGGTCGAGGCATTCGTGCAGTTGGCGGACTCGCTGGTGGAGGACTACGACCCGGTGGACGTGGTGCAGCAGCTGCTGGATCGCGCGGTCGATCTGTTGCCCGTCGATACCGCCGCCGTGCTATTGGCCCGCGAGGACGGGGAGCTGAAGGTGCTCGCGTCGACGAGCGAGGCGACGCGGTGGCTGGAGTTGCTCCAGATCCAGGCCCAGGACGGGCCGTGCGTGCAGTCCTACCGCGACAGCGAGCGCGTCGTCGTGGAGGATCTGGAGGCCGCCCGCGATCGGTGGCCTGCGTTCGCGAAACAGGCTCTGCTGGACGGCTTTCAATCGGTCTACGCGCTGCCGCTGCGCCTGCGCGCGGACCGGGTCGGCGCGCTGAACCTGTTCAGCACCGGCGCGGAGCACATGACCGAGGACGACCTGCTGGTCGGCCAGGCGCTCGCCGATATCGCCAGCATCGCCATTCTGCAGGCCCGCATGCTCGCCGACCACAAGGCGGTCAACGGTCAATTGCAGTCGGCCCTGGAGAGTCGCATCGTCATCGAGCAGGCCAAGGGCATGCTCGCCGCGCACGGCGACCTCGATCCCGACGCCGCGTTCGAGATTCTGCGCGCCCACGCCCGCCGCAGCCGCATTCGCCTGCCCGAGCTGGCGCGCGCCGTGGTCGACCGCACCGTCGGCCCGGCCGAGATCCTCGCCGCCCGCCCGCGCTGAACGGCCCAGCGCCGCAACATCTTCCGGAATCCGCGCTCCTTGAACAAGGAGTGCGGATTTCGCGTCTCAGAGACGCTCGTGGACGGTGAGCAAGAGATGATCGAAGCGGGTGCGCAGCTCGACCATCGGGCCGTCCAGAGTGGTTATCTCGGAGACGATCTGGTTTGCCAGGGAGCGCAGCTTCGTCCCGGTCTCCTGAGACCGCCAGCTCAGAACACGGAAGGCCTGGTCTGCATTGATCCCGTAGACGAGCATCAGGATGCCCTTGGCCTGTTCGATCGCCGCACGGGCGGAGTACAGCTCGGGCAGGGCGCCGTCGAGGGTCTGGCGCCGATCCTCGGCAAGCGCGTCGGTGATGTCGACGTAATACCCCGAGGTGCCGACCACTCTGCCGTCGTCGTCGACCATGCCGTCGCCGACGACCAGCACGTGGTGCAGGCGCCCCTTGGTGTCGATGATCCGGTGGCGACTGCAGAACGGCTCGCCGGTCTCGACGGTTCTGGCGATGGTGTTCGCCACCTGCTCGCGGTCCTCGGGATGTTTGTGCGACAGCAGTAATTCGGTGGACGGGCGGATCGACCCGGGCTGGTAACCGTGGATGAGCGCGACCTCGTCGGACCATTCCCAGCGCTGGTCGGCGAGCCAGAAGCGAAAGGTGCCCGCGCTCTGCGCCCGACCCGAGCCGAGTACCTCCGCGACCGGCCGAACCACATCGCCTCCGACCGGCGACTCGGGTATATCGCCTCCCCGCTCGACGCCGGGAACATCCACAGACTGATCCAACAACCTGCCCCTCTCCAACCTAGACCGATGTCAGATGCACGAAAACGGTCGGCTGGCGGGGTCTGGGGCAGCGCGTTCCGGTCGAATAGATTACCCGCGCACACCGACAGCTCGTCGGCGAGGCAGGCGTGGGCTCTCCTATGCCGCGGTCGCGCTCAACGGTTTCGCGATGTCCTCGAGCGAACGACCCTCCGCCCGTACGCCGTACGCCAGCTCGACGAGCCCGGCGGCGAACATCGCGGCGGCCCCGATGGCGAAGGCGAGCGCGGTCTTGCCCGGATCGCCGTCGGCGGCCAGCTTGGAGAACACCATCGGCCCGGTCACGCCGCCCGCGACGGTGCCGATGGCGTAGAAGAACGCGATGGCCATGGCGCGGGTCTCCATCGGAAAGATCTCGCTCACGGTCAGATACGCCGCGCTGGCGCCGCACGAGGCGACGAACAGCACCGCGGTCCAGCACGCGGTCAGTGTCACCGCGGACAGCGCCCCGGCCGCGAAAAGCCATGCCGTGCCGAACAACAGCAGCGCGGACCCGATGTAGCAGCCGGTGTTCATCGGCTTGCGCCCGATCGTGTCGAACAGCTTGCCGAGCAGCAGCGGCCCGAGGAAATTGCCGAAACAGATCACCGCGAAGTAGTAGCCGACCCGATCGTCGGCCACATGGAACGACTTCGACAGGATGAGCGCGTAATTGAACGTGATGGCGTTGTACAGGAACGCCTGCCCGATGAACAGCGACAGCCCGAGCACGCCGCGGCGCGGATAGTGCTTCACCATCACCTCGGCGATCTCGCGGAAGCTGATGGTGCGCCGCTGATGGATCTCGATCCGCTGATCCGACACGTCCTCGAGTTCCCGGCCGGTGTCCTCGCGCACCTGCCGCTCGATGTCGTCGACGATCTGCTCGGCGCCGTCCTCGCGTTCGTGGATGAACATCCACCGCGGGCTCTCCGGAACATGCCTGCGCACAACGAGAATGATCAGGCCGAACACGGCGCCGAGCGCGAAGGTCAAGCGCCAGCCGATGTTCGCGGGGAACAGGTTGGTGTTCAACGCCAGGATGGACAGCAGCGAACCGCCGACGGCGCCGAGCCAGAACGTCCCGTTGATCACGATGTCGATGCGCCCCCGATACTTTCGCGGAATGAGCTCATCGATCGCGGAGTTGATCGCCGCGTACTCGCCGCCGATGCCGAAGCCGGTGAGGAAGCGGAACAGGATGAACCACCACATCGAGAACGACAGCGCGGTCATCGCCGTCGCGAACAGATACACCGCCAGGGTGATCAGGAACAGCTTCTTGCGGCCGAATCTGTCGGTGAGCCAGCCGAAGAACAGCGCGCCGCACCCGGCCCCCGCGACGTACATCGCCGCCGCGATCCCGGAAACCTGTGCGGCGGTGATACTTATGCCGCTGCCGGGCTCCGAGAGCCGGCTCGCCACGCTGCCGACGACGGTGACCTCGAGCCCGTCCAGGATCCAGACGGACCCGAGCCCGATCACCACCATCCAGTGCCAGCGCGACCACGGCAAACGATCCAGTCGCGCCGGAATGTCGGTCGATATCGTCTTCACAGCCCACCCGCCTTCGGTCAGTGCCGACCGTTTACCCGAGGCGGCCGCGAATATTCAGCGCGATGTCGCGCCCCGACCGGCTAGGCTGCGCCGAGGTGAAACCTGTTACAGAAAGTGGCCGCGATGAAGGTGATGTTCGCCCTGTGGGGAATCGGTGATCTGCTCGCCGAGGAGCTGACGGCACGGCTGGCCGACGCCGGAGCCGTTGCCGTGCAGGCGAATATCGCCGACGCGGCGGTGGCCGACGCGATGCTTCGGCTGACCGCCTTCGACGAGCCGGTGGCGGCGGTGGTGAGCGTGTGGACGCGGGGCCGAGGGGAGGCCGACGCCGTCGCCGATGTCCTCGGCTCGGTGGCGACGCGGATCGCGGGCTGGCGCGTCGAGGAGGCCCGCCCGCTCGAACCGCCTTCGGTCCCGCTCGGCGAGCGCGCCCCCGGCCTGGCCAATATGGCGTTTCTACGCAGACCCGCCGACCTCCCGCACGAGGAATGGCTGCACCGCTGGCGCGATCGGCACACCGAGGTCGCCATCGCCACCCAGGCAACCTTCGGCTACGTCCAGAATCTCGTGCTCGAAGGATTCACCGACGACGCCCCGGACGTCGCGGCCATCGTCGAGGAGCTGTTCCCGATCGAGGCCCTGGCCGACCCGCACGCCTTCTACGACAGCGCGGGCGACAACGCCGAACTCGCGCGCCGTATCGAGCGAATGATGCGGAGCGTCAGCAGCTTCGGCGCGGACCGGGACATCGACGTGGTGCCCACCAGCCGCTACCTGCTGCGCTGAACAACCGACGCACACTGGGTGGCCGGCGCATGTTTGGATGGCCGACGCGCGCTGAGCGACCGACCCGCGCTACGTAACCGGCCCACGCTGAACAACCGACGCGCGCAACGCCGCCCGCGCCGCCTGCACCGCAGGATGGTCCCCCGTACCCCGCCGATACGCCAGCAGCGTCCGCCGCCGCGTCGCCAGCGGCGTGAGCGTGACCTCCGGCGGGCAGTCCAGCGCGCCGAGTTCCGGCACGAGCGCGACGCCCTGCCCCGCGGCGACGAGCGCGAGCACGGTGCCGAAATCATCGGCGTGATGCCGGATGCGCGGCGTGAATCCCATTGCCTGACAGGCGCGCACGGTCATGGTGTGGCACAGGGTGTCCGGAGTGCCCGCGATCCAGGAGGTTTCGCGTCGGCTCGCCAAGGGAGCGCCGGAAAGCGCTGCCAGATAGATGGTCTCCTCGAGCAGCGGCTCGGTGTCCAGCGCGGGGTCCGGCTCGACGGGCACGTAGTCGTACTCCTGCACCAGCGCGACGTCCAGGGTCTCGGCCCGCAGCGCGGCGGGCGCGGTGGCCGGGTCCAGCTCGGTCACCATCAGTTCCAGCCCGGGGTGGTCCCGGCTCAAAGCGACGAGCGCGGGGGACAGGATCGTGCGGACCGCGGTCGGGAAGGCCCCGATGCGCAGCGTGCCGGTCAGCTCGGCGCGCGAGGTGGCCAGGTCGGCGGCGGCCTGCTCGAGCACCGCGAGGATGGTCTCCGCGTGCTCGACCAGCGTGCGCGCGGCCGGGGTCAGGGTGACCCGGCGCCCGGTCCGCTCGAGCAGCGGCACGCCCGCCTCGCGTTCGAGCGCGCTCAGCTGCTGCGAGACGGCCGAGGGCGTGTAGGCGAGCGCGTCGGCCACCGCCGCGATGGTCTCGCGATGCGCCAGCTCGCGCAGCAGCCGCAGCTTGCGGATATCGAGCATCAGTAGATCTTATGCTCGACTGTAGAAACGTGAACTGGACCTGACGATTCCATCGCGTCACGCTCGTAGTCATGACGCTCGCAGGCTTATTCGTCCCCCTCGTCACCCCGTTCACCGCCGACGGCGGGCTGGCCGCCGACGCGTTGTCCGGACTGGCGCACTCGGCCCTGACCGAGGGCGCGACCGGACTCGTCGCCCTCGGCACCACCGCCGAGACCGCCACGCTGAGCGCCGCGGAACGCACACGCGTGGTGGAGATCTGCGCCGAGGCATGCCGAGAACACAACGCCCCCTTGATCGTTGGGGCCGGCTCCAACTGCACGGCCGACTCGATCGAGGCGGTCGCGGCCCTCAGCCCGCACATCACCGCGGCGCTCACCGTCGTCCCGTACTACACGCGCCCCTCCGAGGCGGGCGTGCTCGCCCACTTCCGCGCCCTCGCCGACGCGAGCCCCGTGCCCCTGGTCATCTACAACATTCCGTATCGCACGGGCCGCACCCTCGGCGCGGAGACGCTGCGCCGACTCGCCGAACACCCGAACATCGTCGGCGTCAAACACGCCGTCGGCAGCGTCGACGACACGACCATCGAGCTGATGCGCACGCGCCCGGCCGACTTCGCCGTCCTAGCGGGCGACGACCTCTACCTCGCGCCCCTGCTCGCCCTCGGCGCCGCGGGCGGCATCCTCGCCTCCGCGACCCTGGCCACCCCGGCCTTCGCCGCCCTCGTCGCCGCCTGGCGCGACGGCCCGCTCGACCAGGCCCGCTCGCTCGGCCACCGCCTCGCCGCGCTGTCCACCGCCCTGTTCGCCGAGCCCAATCCGACCGTCATCAAGGCGGTCCTCGCGGCCGAGGGCCGCATCCCCAGCCCGGCCGTTCGGCTGCCGCTGTTGCCCGCGAGCGAGGCCGCCACCTCGGCCGCGCTCGCCGCGGTGCGAGCGACGTGCCCGGAGGCGGTAGCGGAGCGTGACCACGGAGGGCACCGGGAGTACCGCGAATCCAAAACAGCGCTCGAAAATTGTGCTGCCGAATTGCCAGCAAAAATGCTGGTGTAGGAGGCGAAGAGATGGAACGCTGAAGCGGTGACTCAACCTCCGGATAATCAGGCGACGACGCCTGACCCGACCGCCGACAAACTGGACCCCGCGGTCTTGAAGGTGGCCGGCGTGGTCGTGCTCGGCGCGATCATGTCGATCCTCGACATCACCGTCGTCAATATCGCGCTCCCGACCTTCCAGGCCGAATTCGAGACCAGCTACGCCATCGCGGCGTGGACGATCACCGGCTACACGCTGGCGCTGGCCACCGTCATTCCGCTCACCGGATGGGCGGCCGACCGGTTCGGCACCAAACGCCTCTACATGGCGGCGTTGACGTTCTTCGTGCTCGGCTCGGTGCTGTGCGCCACCGCGTGGAACATCGAGTCGCTCATCGCTTTCCGCGTGATCCAGGGCATCGGCGGCGGCATGCTCATGCCGCTGGGCATGACGATCATGACGCACGCGGCCGGCCCGCAGCGCGTCGGCCGGGTGATGGCGGTGCTCGGCGTGCCGATGCTGCTCGGCCCGATCTGCGGCCCCATCCTCGGCGGCTGGCTGATCGAGTTCCACTGGCAGTGGATCTTCCTGATCAACCTGCCGATCGGCGCCATCGCGCTCGTCTTGGCCTACATCGTGTTCCCCGCGGACAAGCCGGAGCCGACCGAGTCGTTCGACTTCCTCGGCATGCTGCTCGCCTCGCCCGGCCTGGCACTGTTCCTCTACGGCGTGTCCTCCATTCCGGGCGAGGGCACGGTGCTCGCGACGAAGGTGCTGCTGCCCGCGATCATCGGCGCCGTGCTCATGGTCGCGTTCGTCTTCCACGCGCTGCGCACCGAACACCCGCTGATCGATCTGCGGCTGTTCCGCAATCGCGTGCTGACCACCGCGGTCCTCACCATGGTGTTGTTCGCCATCGCGTTCTTCGGCGGCGCCCTACTGCTGCCGACCTACCTGCAGCAGGTCCGCGGTGAATCGGCGCTGACCGCCGGATTGCTGCTCATCCCGCAGGGTTTGGGCGCGATGATCACCATGCCCATCGCGGGCAAGCTGGTCGACAAGATCGGCCCCGGCAAGATCGTGCTCGTCGGCATCACGCTGATCGCGCTCAGCACGGTGTTCTTCACCCGGCTCGCCGTGGACACCCCGTACCCGGCCATGCTCGGCGCGCTGTTCGTGATGGGCCTCGGCATGGGCTGCACGATGATGCCGATCATGACCGCGGCCATCCAGACTCTGAGCCATCAGCAGGTCGCGCGCGGCTCGACGCTGATGAACATCGTCAACCAGACCGCGGGCTCCATCGGCACCGCGACCATCTCGGTGGTGCTGACCAACTTCCTGAACAACCAGGAGTTCGCCAAGCCGGCGATCGCGGCCAACGTCAGTCCGGAGTTCGCGAGCAAGGTGCCGCCCGGCGTGGTGGAGGTCGGATTGAGCCAGGCCGCAACGGCTTTCAGTCACACCTACATCGTGGCGCTGGTGCTGATCGTGCTCACCCTGGTGCCGGCGTTCTTCCTGCCGCGCACCAAGCCGAAGAACCCGGAGCTGGCCGACGCCGTGGCGGCGGTACACGTGTGACCGAGTGTGCGCCGAGATCGACTGCCCGGCAGACGATCTCGGCGCACGCGGACTCAGCTGGACAGGTCGTCGATCGTCGCCGACTCGTTCCTGGACAGGTTGATGCCCAGGTTCGCCGCGGCGCGGTCGAGGTCCTCGTCGTCGCCGTCGCGCATCTCGATCGCGGCGCCGTCGGAGGACAGCACCTCGACGTTGAGGCACAGCGACTGGAGTTCCTTGAGGAGCACCTTGAACGACTCCGGAATGCCCGGCTCCGGAATGTTCTCGCCCTTGACGATCGCCTCGTAGACCTTGACGCGCCCGACGATGTCGTCGGACTTGATCGTCAGCAGTTCCTGCAGCGTGTAGGCCGCGCCGTAGGCCTGCATGGCCCAGCACTCCATCTCGCCGAAGCGCTGACCACCGAACTGCGCCTTACCACCGAGCGGCTGCTGGGTGATCATCGAGTACGGGCCGGTCGAACGGGCGTGGATCTTGTCGTCGACCAGGTGGTGCAGCTTCAGGATGTACATGTAGCCGACCGCGACCGGGTAGGGGAACGGCTCGCCGGAGCGGCCGTCGAACAGCGTCGCCTTGCCGTCCGCGCCGACCATGGTCTCGCCGTCGCGGTTGGGCAGCGTGGACCCGAGCAACCCGGTAAGTTCCTCGTCGCGCGCGCCGTCGAACACCGGGGTCGCGATATTGCTGTCGGCGGGCGCGGAGAGCAGCTCCTCCGGTAGCGTCGCCGCCCAGTCGGGCGAGCCCTCGACCTTCCAGCCGGCCTTGCCGATCCACCCGAGGTGGGTCTCCAGGATCTGGCCGATGTTCATCCGACGCGGCACGCCGTGGGTGTTGAGGATGATGTCGACCGGGGTGCCGTCCGGCATGAAGGGCATGTCCTCGGTCGGCAGGATCTTGCCGATGACACCCTTGTTGCCGTGGCGGCCTGCGAGCTTGTCGCCGTCCTGGATCTTGCGCTTCTGCGCCACGTACACGCGCACCAGCTCGTTCACGCCCGGCGACAGGTCGTCGTCGTCCTCGCGCGAGAAGACCCGGATGCCGATCACTTTGCCGGACTGACCGTGCGGGACCTTGAGCGAGGTGTCGCGCACCTCGCGCGCCTTCTCCCCGAAAATCGCTCGCAGCAAACGTTCTTCGGGAGTCAGCTCGGTCTCGCCCTTCGGGGTGACCTTGCCGACCAGGATGTCGCCGTCGCGAACCTCCGCGCCGATCCGGATGATTCCGCGCTCATCGAGGTCGGCCAGCACGTCGTCGGAGACGTTCGGAATATCGCGGGTGATCTCCTCCGCGCCCAATTTCGTGTCCCGCGCGTCGATTTCGTGCTCCTCGATGTGGATCGAGGTGAGGACGTCCTCCTCCACGAGGCGCTGCGACAGGATGATCGCGTCCTCGTAGTTGTGGCCCTCCCACGGCATGATCGCGACGAGCAAATTCTTGCCCAGCGCCATCTCACCGTTCTCGGTGCAGGGGCCGTCGGCCAGGACCTGCCCCGCCGCCACCCGCACACCTTCGTCGACGATCGGCTTCTGGTTGAAGCAGTTGCCCTGATTCGACCGGGCGAACTTGCGCAGACGGTAACTCTTGCGGCCGCCGTCGTCGGCCATCACCGTGATGAAGTCGGCCGAAACCTCTTCCACCACACCGGCTTTCTCGTTGACCACGATATCGCCCGCGTCGATGGCCGCGCGCAGCTCCATGCCGGTGCCCACGACGGGAGCCTCGGAGCGGATCAGCGGCACGGCCTGGCGCTGCATGTTCGCGCCCATCAGGGCGCGGTTGGCGTCGTCGTGCTCGAGGAACGGGATCATCGCGCTGGCCACCGAGACCATCTGGCGCGGCGAGACATCCATCAGGTCGACCTCGTCGGGCGAGACGAACTCGACCTCGTCGCCGAAGCGCCGGGCGAGGACCTTGCTCTCCAGCAGCCGCCCCTCGGCGTCGACCGGCGAGTTGGCCTGGGCGCGGATATACCGCTCCTCCTCGTCGGCGGTCATGTAGACCACCTCGTCGGTGACCCGGCCGTCGACCACGGTGCGGTACGGCGTCTCGATGAACCCGAACGGGTTGACCCGCGCGAACACCGAGAGGTAGCCGATCAGGCCGATGCTCGGGCCTTCCGGCGTCTCGATCGGGCACATCCGCCCGTAATGGCTGAAGTGGATATCGCGGACCTCGATGCTGGCGCGTTCCCGGGACAGGCCGCCGGGGCCGAGCGCGGAGAGCCGGCGCTTGTGGGTGAGGCCGGCGAGCGGGTTGTCCTGCATCATGAACTGCGACAGCTGCGAGGTGCCGAAGAACTCTTTGATGGAGGCGCTGACCGGGCGGATGTTGATCAGCGTCTGCGGCGTGATCGCCTCGATGTCCTGGGTGGTCATCCGCTCGCGGACCACGCGCTCCATCCGCGACAGGCCGATGCGGAGCTGGTTCTGGATCAGCTCGCCGACGGTGCGGACGCGGCGATTGCCGAAGTGGTCGATGTCGTCGACGCCCACCGGGACCTCGGCCCCGCCCTCGGCGGTCATGGTCTTGTCGCCGCGGTGCAGGTGCGCCAGGTACTCGATGATCGCGACGAGATCCGCCTCGGTCAGCGTGGCGGAGTCGATCTGCAGACCCAGCTTCTTGTTGATCTTGTAGCGGCCGACGCGCGCCAGGTCGTAGCGCTTCTCCTTGAAGAACAGGTTCTCCAGGAGGTTCTGCGCGGACTCCTTGGTCGGCGGCTCGCCGGGGCGCAGCTTGCGGTAGATGTCGAGCAGCGCCTCGTCGGGGCCTGCCGTGTGGTCCTTCTCCAGGGTCGACATCATGATCTCGGAGAACCCGAAGCGCTCGGCGATCTGCTCGACGCTCCAGCCGAAGGCCTTGAGCAGCACGGTCACTGGCTGACGCCGCTTGCGGTCGATGCGGACGCCGACGGTGTCGCGCTTGTCGATGTCGAACTCGAGCCACGCGCCGCGCGACGGAATGACGCGCGCGCTGTAGAGATCCTTCTCGGTGGTCTTGTCGACGGACTGATCGAAGTAGACGCCGGGGGAGCGAACCAACTGGGCGACGACGACGCGTTCGGTGCCGTTGATGATGAAGGTGCCCTTGTCGGTCATCATCGGGAAATCTCCCATGAAGACCGTCTGGCTCTTGATCTCACCGGTGTTGTTGTTGATGAACTCCGCGGTGACGAACAGCGGCGCCGCGTAGGTCATGTCCTTGTCTTTGCACTCGTCGATCGAGGCCTTGACCTCTTCGAACCGAGGATCGGACAGGGACAGCGACATGGTGCCCGCGAAGTCTTCGATGGGGGACAGCTCGGCGAGCACCTCTTCGAGGCCGCCCGCCCTGCCGCTCTCGCCGCGCGCGGCGGCGCGGGCCTGCCACTGCGGTGCGCCGATCAACCACTCGAACGAGTCGGTCTGCACGTCGAGCAGGCCCGGCACGTCGAGGGGTTCACGAATTCTGGCGAAGGACACCCGCTTCGGGGCGCCCGGGATAGGGGCGACTTCCTGGGCTGTAGTGGTGACTTTTTGGGACGAGACTGACACGGTGCGTCCTTCCGCGACCTCACACTGCTGATGAATTGCGGGTGGTCACCTACCGAACGAAACTCCGCACACCGCAAGAAGGCTCACCACGTTTCGGTGGTGATGCACGAGATGAGGTTTGTGAGGGGGTCGGACAGGAGGCAGCCAGCGCAACGTCTCAAGTTACTCGCAGAATCGGCGCAGCACAATAGGCATTCGAATTTCGGGTTCAGGTGACAACCACTTCGAATGTTTTCCTCTGGGGAAATACTAACCCCGGGAAGTCGTTCGCGTCAAGACCCTTTGGCGGGAATTCGCCAATTCGGTGGTGGCTAGTGGTGCGTTTCGTCGAGGAAGTCCAGGACCAGCGGGCCTGCGACCGACCGGAACTCCTCGAAGTAGGCGTGCCGGGCGCCGGGGATCAGCCGGGTGCGCGCGCCCGGGATGCGCTCGGCGAGCAGCGGCGCGTTCGCCGCCGGGTTGAACCGGTCCTCGGTGCCGTGCACGATCAAGGTGGGAGACGCGATGTCCGGCAGCGCATCCCAGGCGTCGTGCCGGTTGCTGGCCATGAGGTGGCGGCGTTTGGCGTAGGCGGGCATGTCCGGGTCGCCGAGGGTGTGGAACGGACCGGCGTTGTGCGCCAACCACTCCGGGGTGTACATCAGTTCCAGCAGGGCCTGCCGCGCCGTGGCCGGGTCGGGGTCGATGAGGGACTGCCGTATCTCCGGCCCGCGTTCGATGCCGTGTCTGCCGCCGGGGGAGGTGCAGCCGAGGATCAGGGCGCGCACTCGTTCGGCATGGCGCGCGCCGAGCCACTGCGCGACCCGGCCGCCCATGGACGTGCCGTACACCGCGGCCCGATCGACGCCGAGATCGTCGAGCACCGCGATCACATCGTCGGCGAAACCGGTTGTGCTGTAAGGCTCGTCGGGCTTGTCGCTGTCCCCGGTGCCGCGCCAGTCGAGGGTGACGGTCTGGTAGCGCGACTCGAAGTCCTCGCGAATGCCGTCCCACCAGTGATGGTTGTTGGCCTGGCCGGCGAGCAGCACGAGCGCGGGGCCCCTGCCCGCCGTCTGGTAGGCGAGGCGAACTCCGTTGGCTGCCTTGGCGAATGGCACGTGTCGTTCCTATCGGTCGGATCGGTGGGTGGGACGCAGGCCGTCGAGGACCAGCTCCAGCGAGCGCCGCCATGCGGGGGAGCCGGTCGCCTCGCCGAGCAGCGACAGGGCCCACACCAGATGCACCACGTCGTCGTCGGTGGCGTCGGCGCGCACGGCGCCCGCCCGGCGAGCGCGATCCAGCAGGGTCGACAGATGCGACAGGCCGCGGTGACACGCCTCGGTCAGCTGGGCGGCGGCGGGGTGGTCGCGGGTGAACGCCTCGAGCAGGCCGCGGTCGGCGGTCATCTGCTCGAGCAGTTGCTCGAGGAATCCGCTGAACGCCGTCCACGGGTCCGGTTCGGCCGCGGCGCGAGCGGCGAACTCGTCCATGGCCGCCAGTCGCGGCGGCAGCAGCGCCTCGATGAGCGCGTCGCGGTGCGGGAAGTGGTTGTAGAGCGTGCCGATGCTGACGCCGGCCCGCCGCGCGATCTCCTCCAGCGAGCCGTCCAGCCCCTGGGCGGTGAACACGTCCGCCGCCTCGCGCAACAGCTTCTCGCGATTGCGGGCCGCGTCGCGGCGCAGCGGTTTGGTCATGCCCACCATCCTACAAAAGTCGAGGGCCTCCTCGATTTC
>NZ_BAGH01000606.1 GCF_000308715.1 Nocardia tenerifensis NBRC 101015 | reverse complement strand
CATCTGTAGCCGTTGCTAGGCAACCTCGGTGCGGGGTGTGTCCCACCGTGCCTTCGATTGCCTGGCTTGCCACCCCGCGACTCGCGTGTGCGCCGACTCCGTGTGGACTACGCGATACCGGTGCAGACGATCTCGTTGCCGGGGCACCAACAGCACACTTGAAGGCCCTCAGGGGTATTCACGATTTGGCAATCCGTGCAGTCATTCCCTGACACCACGGAACTGGTTTGTTTGCTGGCCGCGCTCAGCGCACGAGAGAGCGAACGCTGAGTCGCCGAGAGCACGCTCAGAAGGAACGCCAGCTCCGGCCGTGACTCATCGGGCTGCTTGAACGTGATCGCCACCACCGGATGCGTGTGGTCCGCGCACGTCGTCGTCGCCACGTGCTGTATCGACTCGACCAATTCGACAGGAACGCGCGACCAACGTTCGCACGAAGTGGAGCTGGTGAAGTACAAGCCCGACGGCTCGTCGGCGACTTTCGCCAAACCGAGAATCTTCACCTCTTCAGCCTCCGGAAGCTCGTCGGCCGACAACTTGGAAACGAACTCGTCCGGACTATAAGAACGCATTTGCCTCTCCCTTCGCCGTGGTCCTCGTGGCGATTCCTGGTGTGCATGGACCACCGCAGCTCACACACCACGCCAGTCACCCCCGCCGTGCGGCCTTCTGCCGTCGCGACCACAGAGCCGACCACCCCGCCGGCCGACCTGTTACCCGTTCCACTGGCGTCCGGCGGCTACCACCTTCACCAGTCCCCCAGCCTCCGTTGCGTAACAGACCAATTTTCGCACCGTTGACGCGCACCGGGAAGGGCCAGCCGCTGGGCACACGCCCCCCTTTCCCGAATCACTACAACCACGACCATGCTTCAATCGAAGTACCGAATGGAAGCGATAGCGGGGGCAACGATGAGCAACACGAAGGCAGTGATCTACGAGGCCGTGGAGGCGAACCCGGACACCGACCGACTGGTGACGCGGTGGTCCGGCGGGCAGATCGTGTTCATCGCGGTCCCCGGTCCGGAGGTCGGGCTCCAGGTCGCGGTGGGTCTGGCGGAGGACGGGGTCGAGCTGATCGAGCTGTGTGGCGGATTCGGGCTGCCGTTGCACGCCGCCGCGCTTGCCGCGATCGGCGACCGGACGCCGGTGTGGGCCATCCTCTACGGCATCGAATCCCTCGCCCCGGCTTACGCTTTCAACCAGCGCTATGAGCAAGGCGCGACTCAGCGCGGTGCCTTTATCTACCTGTCACCGGAGGCCGATCCGGCGACCGATCGTGCAACCCGGCAGGACGGTACCTTGACCACGGTGTTCGCCGCGGCCCGAAACGCCACGGAGGCAGCGGACATCGCTGCCGCACTGGCCGATGAGCCGGCAGGCTTGCACTTGGTCGAGCTGTACGGCGGCGTCGGACCCGATTGGGCCGCAGCCGTTCTCGAAAAGGTAGGCGGCCGAGCAGCCGTGGGTCTGCCGAGCTACCCACCCTCGGCCTGAGTAGACGATGTGACTACGGTCAGGTCCTCGATGAGGGCGGGGAGGCGGGCCGCGGTCGCGTTGTTCGGGGTATTGCCGCTTCATCTCGTGGACCTTTCGGTACTGCCGTCGCTCGGCGATGGCAGAGATTGTGTGGAGAGGACGAAGTCCCGGACGGCGTCGGTGAAACGCAAGGTTTCCTCCAGATGCCCCATGTAGCCGCTGTTTTCGAGGATCACTAGTAGCGAACCGGGATGAGGTCGTGCAGTTCCCGCGCCAGTGCCGGGACGGTCACCTTCGGCAGGCCGGCGCGCTCGTCGATGAGGTCGGGGGAGCCGAGCGCATCGAGTCCGGGGATACAACTGGCGCGCAACTCATCTCGCTACGGAGCTCCGATCCGGATCGGCTTCCGAAGCTCCTGTGCGCGGCCGCGATCCACTAAACCTTCGCACGTTCATCTCGATAGGTCTCGAGCAGCCGCAACCACACCTCGCTGATGGTGGGGAACGAGGGCACCGCGTGCCAGAGGCGGTCCAGGGTGATCTCGCCGGTGATGGCGATGGTGGCCGAATGCAGGAGTTCGGCGACGCCTGCTCCGGCGAAGGTGGCCCCGACGATCACCCGGCGTTCGGGATCGATGAGGATGCGCGCCTGCCCGCGATAGTCCGGATCATGCTGGATCGCACCGGCGACCCGGCCGATCTCGTAGTCGACGACATCGACCTTGCGGCCCGCCCGTTCCGCGTCCGCGGTGGTGAGACCGACGGCGGCGATCTCTGGATCGGTGAACACGACCTGCGGGACGGCGTGTAGATCGGCGGTTCCGGTGTGCCGTCCCCAGGGAGATGTATCGAGTTGCCCGCCCGACGCCCGATCGGCGATGACAGCACCCGCGATCCGCGCTTGATACTTGCCCTGATGGGTGAGCAGTGCCCGATGGTTGACATCACCGACGGCGTAGAGCCATTCGCCCTCGACCGCGGTCACCGTGAAGGTGTCATCGGTGGTGAGCCACTCCCCCGCGTCCAAACCGACTGTCTCCAAGCCGATGTCGTCGGTGCGCGGCGCACGACCGGTCGCGAGCAGCAGCTCGTCGACAACGATCCGGGTGCCGTCGTCCAGGCTCAGATGCACACCGTCATCCGGGCCGCCCGCCCGTTCGGCGGTCGCGATGCCCGAGCCGAAGCGCAGTTCGACGCCCGCCACCTGGAGCCGATCGGCCACGAGGTCCGCGGCGAAGGGTTCGATACGGGTGAGCAACCGCGGCTCCCGGGCGATGAGGACCACCTCGGAGCCGAGAGCCCGCCAGGCCGTGGCCATTTCGACCGCGACCACACCGGCGCCCAGAATGGCGAGTCGCTGCGGCGCCTCCCTGGCGCTGGTGGCCTCGCGACTCGTCCACGGCCGCAGCGTGTCCAGGTCCGGCAGCGGTGGCAGCGCAGCCCGAGTGCCGGTGCAGACCGCGACCGCGTGCCGGGCGTGCAGGCGCACGATGCCGCCCTCCGGGGTTTCGACCGTGACCTGCCGGATACCGTCGAGTCGCCCGTGGCCGCGAATGAGTGCGATGCCTGCGGATTCGAGCCATTCGACCTGGCCCTGGTCGTTCCAGTCGGCGACCATGCGGTCGCGGTGTTTCAGGACCTCACGGGCATCGAGCGGTCCGGTCACCGCGCTCGCGACGCTCGGGAACCGCGCCGCCTCGCCGTACAGCAGAGCCGGACGCAGCAGCGCCTTGCTGGGTTCGCAAGCCCAGTAGGAACATTCGCCGCCGACCAGTTCGGATTCGACGATGACGGTGCGCAGTCCGGCGGCGCTGCTGCGGTCGGCGACGTTCTCGCCGACCGGCCCGGCCCCGAGGACGATGACGTCATAGGTCTGGATGTTCTCGTCAGACATGGTGTGCTTTCGGGGTTCTGGGGTCAGCGACCGGGTGCGCGCTGCGTAATTTCTTGCAGGAACCAGCCGTTGCCGTCCGGGTCGTGGAAGGCGGCGAAGGAGCCGTAGCTGCGGCGCTCGGGGTGCACGCCCGCGACGCGGCCGGTGGATCCGGCGTGATGGAAGACACCGCTCGCGTCCCGGAACGGTCCGTCGACGGCGACACCGCGTTCGGTGAGTTCGGCGGCGGCCTTCTCGATATCGGTGACGATGAGGTGCAGGCCGTCCAGCGAGCCGGGCGCGGCGGCGGTGACGCCGGTGCCGAAGATCAGCGAGCACGCGGAGCCGGGCGGGGTCACCTGGATCACGCGGTAGCTGTCGTCCACCGTGAAGTCGGCGTCGAGGCGGAATCCGAGTTGCTCGGCATAGAACGCCTTCGCGCGATCGACGTCCGCGACAGGCAGCACGACGACTTCCAGTTTCATATCCATGATCGGGTTCTCCTGTGGCGGTAGGGATTTCGGTTCAGTGCGCGGCCGCGGCGGCCTGTTCGATCACCTTGGCGACCACATCCGGATGCGAGACCGCGACCGAATGCGAGGCGTCGACCTCGGTGACCTGCGCGTGCGCCCGCTCGGCCATGAAGCGCTGCGCCGCGACCGGGATGTTCAAGTCCTTGGTGGTGACGATGTCCCAGCTCGGCTTCTCGTTCCAGGCCGCGACCGTGGCCTTCTCCTCGAGCGCGGACTGGGCGATCGGCCGCTGCGTCGCGGCGGCGAGGGCGGCGCGATCCGCGGGGACATCGGCCGCGAACTGAGCCGGGAACTTGTCCTGCTGGATGTAGAGGTCGGTGCCTGCGCTGCCGTCGGCATTGGTGAACGGCACCGGATTCAAGGTTCCCGGCAACGTGGAGCCCGGGAACTTGCCGGTCAGCTCGAGCGCGGTCTCGCCCGGCGCGGGCAGGAACGCCGCCACGTAAACGAGCCCCTTGACCTTGTCGTTTCCGGCCGCTGCGGCACTGATGACCGAGCCGCCGTAGGAATGCCCGACCAGGATGACGGGCCCGTCGATGTGGCTGATCACGCTGCGCAACGCGGCGGCGTCACTGCCCGGGCCACGCAGCGGGTTGGCCGCCGCCACCACGGGATACCGGTCCTTGCTCAGCTTCGCGATCACATCGTTCCAGCTGGATCCGTCGGCGAACGCGCCGTGTTCCAGCACGATGGTCGGTCGCGGCGCGTCCTCGTCGGGACCGGCGTGCGTGACGGTGTTCGAGGAGCAGGCGACAGCGAGGCTCAGGCCCGCAACACCGGCTACCAGCACGGCCGCAGCCCGAGTAGCGCGTCGCTTGTTGCGGCCCTTTCCGTTGTAGACCATGGAATTTCGTCCTTCAGCAGTGGATGCGGCTTGTACGAATCCACTGTCGTCGCCAGGGCCGGGTGGCACATCCGTCAGGTGACGCCGACGTCGACGTACGTCATCGCGCCGCCCGATGGCCTACGTCACGGCGACCGTCAGCTGACGGATGCGGGGGTCTCCAGCCCGGCGCGAGGGTGGGGTTCATGAACACCACTGCCGCTCTTCTCGATTCGAATACCGAGCGTTCGTCGCTGATCCGCCTGTACCTGAGCCGCGGCGTGCTGGCGATCGGGTGGGCGATCGCCTTCTCCGCCGCACACGACACCCTCGATGCCGTCGCGGTGACGCTGCTGGTCGTCTATCCGCTGATCGATGCCGTGTCGTCGCTGATCGACTTCCTCGCGGTACCCGAAGGCTCCGAACGCCGATTGACCGTAGTCAACGGCACTCTCAGCGCGGTCATCGCCATCGCGCTCGGGATCGCCGCAACCGCGGGCAGCACGGCCGCGGTGCTGGGAGTCTTCGGCGCCTGGGCCGTCCTGTCCGGCGCCGCCCAGCTGGCCGTCGGCATATACCGGCGGGGCCCGGTATGGGGCAAACAATGGCCGACCCTGATCTCCGGCGGACTGTCGTTCCTGGTCGGCGCTACCTACATCGCCCAGGCCACCGGTGACTCGCCTGCACTGAACGTGCTGGCCATCTATGCCACGGGCGGCGGAGTGTTCTTCCTCGCGCAGGCCGCACTACTGGTCTGGAAGCACCGGACCCGCTGAGAAAGGAGCCGGAAGATGCCCGAGAACGATCCTGAGAACATGCCGGACGGCGCACCCGTCGCTCGGAGAACACTGTTGGGCATGCTCGGCGTCGGCGCGGCGGGGCTGATCACAGCGCCGTACCTGCAAGCCGGCTGGGAAGGCTTGCTGGCCAAGGCTTCCCAGAACGATCCGACCGGCCTCACCGGACTGCTCCCCAATCCAGGCGGGTTCCGTTACTACAGCGTCGTCCGCTCGGTTCCACGCAAAGACGAGACCGAGTACGAGCTGAAAATCGACGGATTGGTGGACCGGCCGCGCACGTACACACTCGCGAACCTGCGCGCATTGCCTCAAGCCCGCGTCGTCCACGATGTGCACTGCACCGACGGCTGGCGCGTCGAAAAGGTGCCCTTCGACGGTGTGAAACTGTCCGACCTGCTGGACGACGCCGGGGTCGGCACCGGCGGAAAGGCGCTGAGATTCACCTGTTTCGACGGCGCGTACACCGAAAGCCTCACGCTCGAGCAGGCCCGGCGCTCCGATGTCCTGGTGGCCCTGCGAATGCAGGACGCGCCGATCACGCACGAACACGGCGGCCCGGTCAGGCTTTACGTCGCGCCGATGTACTTCTACAAGTCTGCCAAATGGCTATCTGGCATATCGATCACCAGCCGGGTCGTTCCCGGCTATTGGGAGGAGCGCGGGTACGACGTGGACGGCTGGCTCGATGACAGACACTGAACGGCGCGACGTGCGGCGGTTCACGAGAGCCGAGCGAATGATCCACCGCACCACCGCGACACTGATGCTGGTGTGCGCGACCACCGCGGCCTTCCTGTATATCGGCCCATTGGCACAACTCGTAGGCCAGAGGCACATCGTGGCGACCTTCCACGAGTGGTCGGGCGTCCTCCTGCTCGTGCCGGTCCCGCTGGGATTGTTCTCGCCCGCCTTCCGCGCCGACCTGCGCAGGCTGAACCGCTCCGCCCCGTACGACCGTCGTTGGCTGAGCGCGGTCCGTCGGGGCCTGACCGCACCGGCGGACCGTCCCGCAGGCAAATTCAACGCGGGGCAGAAACTCTACGCGGGCTGGATCGCCGGCGCCGTGCTCGTGATGGGGTCGACGGGCCTGCTGATGTGGTTCATCCATCTGCTCCCTGCTGTCTCCCGGACCAGCGCGATCTTCGTGCACGACGTCCTCGCGTTGGCCATCGCGGCAGTCCTGGCCGGTCACAT
The DNA here is from genome assembly GCF_000308715.1 of Nocardia tenerifensis NBRC 101015. GTDB lineage: Bacteria > Actinomycetota > Actinomycetes > Mycobacteriales > Mycobacteriaceae > Nocardia > Nocardia tenerifensis. The sequence goes on along the minus strand of NZ_BAGH01000606.1, from coordinate 46,747 downwards.
TCGAAAGGCGTTCCAGGATCCGGAAGCACGACGCGGTATGCGGACCGGCTATGTCAACCGGGACTGGGCCGGTGAGCAGCATCCCCAATGGCTGACGAAAACGGCCCGGCCTCAATAGGTTTCGGACCACACGGCAAACGCCAGGCCCAGGTGATGAAGTCGGCGCGCGCCACCGTATGCGCGCTGGATATCGGCACTATACGAAAGGTAGTTGATATGTCTCGTACATGGATGATCACCGGTGCCTCGAGGGGCTTCGGCCTGCGCTTGGCCGAAGCGGTTCTGGAGAGCGGCGACCAGGTACTCGCCACGGCTCGACGGCCGGAGCAGCTGGCTGATCTGGTATCCCGCTACGGCACGCGAGTTCGCACGGCGGCGCTGGACGTCACCGACGCGGACGCGGCCCATGCCGCCGTGGACAGCGCGGTTGCCTCGTTCGGGCGACTGGATGTGGTGGTGAACAACGCCGGATACGCCAACAGCGCTCCCATCGAGGAGATGACCGAGGAGGACTTCCGCGAGCAGTTCGAGGCGAACTTCTTCGGAGTCGTCAACGTCACCCGGGCCGCACTGCCGGTGCTCCGCACGCAGCGGTCGGGCGTCTTCGTGCAGTTCTCGTCGCTCGGCGGCCGGGTCGGGGGCACCCCGGGAATGGGCGCGTATCAGAGCGCGAAGTTCGCCGTCGAAGGCTTCTCCGAGGTGCTGGCCAGCGAAGTCGCACCGTTCGGAGTGAAGGTGATCATCGTGGAGCCCGGCGCTTTCCAAACGGACTGGCAAGGCTCATCGATGGAGCTCCACGCGGTGGGGGCCGACTACGAGGACACCGTCGGCACCATGAACCGGTACCGGCAGGAGAACAACGGCACGCAGCCCGGCGACCCGGCCCGCGCCGCCGAGGTGATCATCGACGTTGTCGGCCACGAAGACCCGCCGCGTCGACTGCTGCTCGGTGCCCAGGCTGTGACGGCGGCCCTGAAGGCCGGCATCGACCGCGCGGACGAGACGCGCAAGTGGGCCGAGGCCAGCGCTGCCGCCGATTTTCCCCGGGGCAATAGCTGAGTTCGACGAGGACTTCGCGCTGAATACCGACTTCCCGGGAAGCTCCGAGAACGCCGTGCTGTGCATCGGTGAACCCGGGGACGCCAGGCTGACAGCTCGCCACCTCGAAACGCGAATCGACGATCGAAAGATCTGCCACAGCAACTCGATATCCAACGAGTAGGAGCGGAAATGGAACTGAATCTCGGTGGAAAGCGCGCACTGGTGACCGGCTCGAGCGCCGGCTTGGGTGCGGCGACCGCGAAACTGCTGGCCGCGGAGGGTGCGACCGTGATCGTGCACGGACGCGACGAGGCCCGGTCCGGCCGGGTCGCCGACGCCATCCGTGCGGCGGGTGGCGTGGCGACGGTGGTGCTCGGGGACCTCGACACCGACGCCGGTGCGGACAAGGTCGCGGAAGCCGCGCTCGCCGGCGGTCCGGTCGACATCCTGGTCAACAATGCCGGCTTCTACCGCCACTTGTCGTGGACCGACGCGACCGCCAAGGAATGGGTGTCCACCTACAACACCAACGTCGTCTCGGGCGTGCGCATGATTCAACGTCTCGTGCCGCAGATGCGCGAACGAAATTGGGGCCGAGTGATCACGATCGGCGGCGGACTCGCTACACAGCCGATGAACACCCACCCCCAATACAACGCGACACTGGCAGCCCGACACAATCTCGCGGTCTCACTCGCCCGAGAGCTGAAAGACACGCGAGTCACGTCCAATGTGGTATCGCCGGGCGCGATCCTGGTGGAGGCAACGAAGGAATTGGTGACCGGCATCGGTCCCGCCCGTGGTTGGGGGAACACGTGGGAAGAGATCGAACCCAACGCGGTGAATTCGCTCATCCCCAACGATCGCGGACGCTTCGGCAGGGCTGACGAGATCGCCGCAGCAGTCGCGTATCTATGCAGCGACTACGCCGAATACATCAGCGGCGCAACAATTCGCGTCGACGGTGGTCTTGTCAAGAGCGCCTTCTGAGCGCGACACCACGACAGCCTTCTCCACCGACTTCGCGCAGTTCTCATCGCTCTCGACCGGACCGACATCGCTGGCCACCGTGCGCGCGGTGTCGGTGTCCTAGGGCGTCGGCGGTGCGCACGGCGTCCAGGGTCATCGTGGCGTCGACGGTGAACGGTTCGTTGTGGATGGTCTCGCCGGGTGCGGTGGCGCGGGCGGCGATGGCCGTGAGCGTCTCTGGGTCGGCGTCGCCCAGGTCGAGGTCGGCCAGTGTCGTGGGTAGGCCGACCTCGGTGCAGAAATCGAGCACGGTGTCGATCTCGCTGGTGGGCGCTCCTTCCAGCACGAGTTGGGTGAGCACGCCGAAGGCGACCTTCTCCCCGTGCAGGAACGGGTGGGTGGCCGCGGCGGCGGTCAGACCGTTGTGCACGGCGTGCGCGGCGGCCAGCCCGGAGGATTCGAAACCCAGGCCCGACAGCAGCGTGTTGGCCTCCACGATACGTTCCAGCGCCGGGGTGACGGCCTGTTCGCGTACCGCGGCCAACGCCTGCGGCCCGTCGGAAAGCAGTGTGTCGTAACAGAGTTGGGCCAGCGCGGTCGCACTGCGGGTGGACGCGCCGCCGCGCATGTTACGCACCCGCGCCACGGTGCAGGTGCGCGCCTCGAACCAGGTGGCCAGGGCGTCGCCCATCCCCGCGGCCAGCAACCGCGCGGGCGCGCGCACGATGACCGAGGTGTCCACCAGCACCAGCGCCGGATTGCGCCGCACCAGCTGATAGGACTCGGATTCGCCTGCGTCGCTGTAAATCACCGACAGCGCGCTGCACGGCGCGTCACTCGACGCGGTGGTGGGACAGCTGATCATGGGCAGACCGAGATCGTCGGCGACCGCCCGCGCGGAATCGAGCACCTTGCCCCCGCCCGCCCCCAACACCGCACGGCCGCCGAATTCCTCTGCGGCAGAGCTGATCCGGGCGATCTCGGCCCGGCTGCACTCCCCGCTCGACACATGAACGCGATAGGCGATTTTCGCGTCCGTCAGCGACCGCTCCCACACCTCGGCCAGCAACCGGCGCGCGCTGGAGCCCGCCACGATCAGCACCGGCCCCTCGATCCCGAGCCGGACCAGCTCGGCCCCCAGCGCGGCGGTCGCGTCGCGGCCCTGCACATAATGCCCCGGCGAGGAGAACACACTCAGCATGACAATTCCTATCTTTCAACGGTAAAATTCGCGAAATATGCAGGCGGACAACGCGTCTGCCTGCGCCCGGATCTCCGGAATCGCGGTGGTCTCGAAGCGCGTCCCGCGTAACGGCGCGCCGAGGGTGAGCAGGCGGGCCTGGGCGCACCCGTCCCGGGATCGTAACCGGCCCAGCTCATCCGCGTCCGCCCCGATTCGCAGCGGCTCCCAGCGGGCCAGTCCGGTGCGCACCAGACGAGGCCAGAGCGCGTCGGCCGAGTCAGGCAGCCCGGTCAACCCGGTGCAGTCCACGACCCAGCCCGCCTGTATCCACTCGCGCGCGCCGCCCCGATTCGCCTCGGCCACAATGCCTTCCGGGCGTTCGGTCACCCTGCCGATCGCGCCGGAGCGGATCCGCAGCCTGTCCCGTGCGAGCAGTCGGTCGAGGCGGGCGGCGGATTCCGGCGGCAGGCGATGCCGGTGCACGTCCCAGAACCGGCCGAATCGGCGCAAGAACCGAGCCCGCTCCGGCATGGTCGAGCGATCCCACAGCAGCTGGGTGTGCGGACGCAATTCGTCCACTATCTCGCGCCAACATCCCGGCACAGCACGCACCTCGCTCCGCACGGAACTCACGAGCCCCGACAGGGATCGACTGCCGAGGATCCGCTCGACCGCCGGGCGGTGATCCGAGTGTCCGCACCGGAGACGGTGCCGTCGCGGCAGCAGGCCGTGCCGCGAACTCGCGACCATGGTGACCTCGGGAAAGCGCGCCTCGAGCCGGAAGGCCACGTCCACCATGGTCAGTCCGGTACCCACCAGCAGTACCGGCGCACTGCCGTCGATGCGGTCGAGGTCGCCGGTCCAGGGATCGGTGATCCAGCGCGCGGAGCGGGAGCGGGCCGCGGGCGGGTTTCCCGTCGCGAGCACGACGAGGTCGGCCGCGCGCACCGACCCGTCCGCGAGTTCCACGGTGTAACCGTCGGAGCTGCAGCGGATTTCGGTCACGGCGCCGCGCCGCAGCATGAGGCGAGCGTGCCCCGAGGCCCGGTTCCCGGCTTCGGCGAGGGTGTGGGCGAGATAGTCGCCGTAGCGGGCGCGAGGCAGAAAGTCCGCGCGGCGCAGCCGCGGTGCGCGGGCGCGGGCCCAGCGCAGCAGATGCTCCGGATCGTCGGCGAACGCGCTGACCCGCCCGATCGGCGTGTTCATCAACCAATCCACCTCGCCGTGGTGATACGCGACGCCGCGTCCGGGAGTCCCGGTGCGCTCGACGAGGTCGATATCGATCGCCCGCCCGGACGCCGTCGAGCGGGTGAGCAGCTGGATGCCGACCAAGGTTCCCGCCGCCCCGCCTCCGACAATCACCACGCGTGGTCTCACGATCGCCTACCGCGAATCACAGTCCGCGATAACCCATCGCGGATTCCAGCTGTCCCAATGTCCCTGAGGACAGCCGCGGCCGAGGGTTGGTCGCCGTCGAAACGATAAGGCTGGCAAGCATTTCGGCCTCCTGCTCCTGCCTGCTGGTGTAGCCGGCCCTGCCGAGAATCGCGGCCGCCGCGCCCGGGTCGGCCGGGTCCGCGAGTTCGAACATGCTGTGCCCCAGCAACATGTGCGCGAGCTCGTGCACGATGATGTGCTCGCGATGCAGGTGCACGGTCCGATCCTCGTAGAAGATGAAGTCGGCCCGGTCGGTGGCCACCCACAACCCACAGGGCGCGTCCTCATCGATCGCCCGAATCTCACCGGGCAGCGGATGCAGCACCAGCTTGCGACCGCGCCACTCAGCGATCAGACCGCACAGCTCCTCGGCCGAGAACGGTTGCGGCAGCGGCAGATCGGCCAGCGCGCGTCGACAGCGGCGGAGCAATCGGCGATTGCTTATGGCTCGCTGCCAACCGATGTTCACGATTCCCCCCTCGAGGACAGTTCGAGCCTGTGCGGCTAGATGTTCGGATGTCGATCCGGTTCACCGTCGCCCTGATCCAGGTTCTCGATCTCGCGCAGCCGCGTCATGAGATCGAGGATTGCCTGTCTGCTGCGATCGGACAGTCCGATCGATCGCATGGCGATCGCCCGAACTCCCTCCTCCCGCAACGCGATGGCGAAGTCCAGATCCGCGCTCGAGGCGTCGTCGTCGAGGAAGAACGCGGGCGGTTTACCGAAGAACGTCGCCAGGGCCTTCAACCGCTCCCCGGTCGGATTGGTGTGCTCACCGGTGCGAATCTTGTGCAGTGTCACCGACGAGATCGCCAGGCCCGTGGCCTCTTTGATCTCCTCCGCGATCACCTTCACACCCGGGACGCGCCGACCCGCCCGCGCGTAATGCTCCTCGATCAGGGCGTTCACTTTGCCCGCCAGGGTGTCGCCACCCGCCGACCGGTCCCCGCTCATCGCACCGCTCCTCCTCGACCACGTGTCGCCTCTATGTTTAGCAAACTGAACACCATGAGGGCAAGATGCGGCGTGTTGTTCAATTTACTTGACAGCATGGGTCGGCCCCGCCATAGTGGAACTCGTACCGACCGAACGGCCGAGATCTGGTGACCGGCATTGTTCGCCGCGAGCCATCTATCGCTCGGGTTCGGGAAGTTCGCTCGATCTTGTCCCTGTTCATGCACGAGTCGATCGATCTCCGTGGAGGTGGGCGTGTCCGCTTTTTCTTCGTCGGATCGGAGTGGAGAACGTACGTCACAGGGCGGGCATACCCGCTCCGAGGCGCTTTCCAACAAGACGGAGACACTCGATGAACCGACCAGAGGTCCCCATGCGCGAAATTCCGCTCGTACGGCATGGATCGCCGCCGCGGCGGCGGTCGCCGCCGTCGGCTGGGGTGCGAACCAGTTCGCCCCGCTCCTGCTGCTCTACCGCTCCGAACTGCACGTCTCCGCGGCGACCGTCCAGGCCACCTACGGCCTGTACGCGATCGGCCTGATTCCCGGCCTGCTCGTCGCGGGACCGATTTCCGATCGATTCGGTCGCAAGCGCGTGCTGCTGCCCTGCCTGATCATCTCCCTGCTCGGCTCAACGGTGCTCATGGCCGCCGAGGCCGGTCCCGCCTGGCTGTTCGTCGGACGACTGATCGCCGGGATGGCCAGCGGCACCGCGTTCAGCGCCGGTACCGCCTGGATCAAGGAACTCTCGCAGGACGAACCGGAAGCCGGGGCACGCCGGGCCACCATCGCCATGACCATCGGCTTCGCCGTGGGCCCGCTCGTGGCGGGACTGATCGCCCGCTGGGCGCCGGCGCCGATGCTGACCGCCTACGTCCCGCATCTGGTGATAACCGCCGTGGCGGTCGCCCTGGTCCTGCGCACCCCCACCGATCCGCCCAGCGATCCGACGGCGAAAATCGTTGCGCCCCTGCATCTGTCCGCGCGGAATCGCACGCGCTTCCTCGGAATCGTGCTGCCGCTGGCACCCTGGGTCTTCGGCTCGTCATCGATCGCGCTCGCCTACCTGCCCGAGCAGGTGCGCAGCGGACTCGGCGACAACGCGCTCACCTTCGGAGCGGTGACCACCGCCCTGACCATGGCCGCCGGTATCGCGATCCAGCCCGTCGCCAAGCGGGCCGCGACCACGTCCCGGCTGGCCGCCGTCGCCCTGAGCATCGTCGCGGCAGGCCTCGGGATCGCCGCCGCGGCAACGCATTGGGGCAACAATCCGGTGTTGATATTCCTCAGCACCTTCGTGCTCGGCGCCGGCTACGGCTGCTGTCTGGTGTACGGCCTCGGCGAGGTCAACCGCATCGCCGAACCGACGAATCTGGGCCGCCTCACCGCGGTCTTCCAGTCCGTGGCCTATACCGGCTTCGCCGCGCCGTATCTGCTGGCACTGTGCGAACGGTTCCTTTCCGTTCCGGCGCTGATGATCATCACCGCCGCACTGTGCCTCTGTTCTCTTGCGTGGATCGTCAACGCAAGCAACAAGTTCGACCGATAACCGAATAACAAATTTCACATATGCGGAGAATGATATGCGTGCATTATCCGATGCTATCGACCCGTCGGAGGACACCGGCAACTCGACAGTACTGAAACGAATCCAGGCCACCCACGACGACCTGGAACTGTGGTGGGACTCACCACTCACCGAATACGAGACCTGGGCGAGTGAGTATCTCGCGGAGAGCGCGAACCCGGAGGAGCGATCGCTGCGCGGCCAGATCATCGATGAATTCTTCGATCCCGCCGCGGACAGCTCCAAGAAATTCCTCCTCCGCGGCGTCACCACCAACCCGTCTCTGGTATCGAAATCCGTTCTCGACCATGCGGCCGAATGGCGCAGCCGCATCTCCCGGCTGATGGCGGACAACGACTGCACCGATACCGATCAGCTACTCCGGCTGGTGCAGCGCGAGGTCGTCGCCCGCACCGCGCGAATGCTGCTTCCGCTGTGGCGCAGCAGCGGCGGGCGCTACGGCTGGGTCAGCGCCCAGACCGACCCGCGCTACACCCTCGACGCCGACGCGATGGTCGAGCACGGGGTCTATCTGGCAGACATCTCCCCGAACGTCATGGTCAAGATTCCCGGCAGCATGGCCGGATACGAAGCCATGAGTCAGCTGGTGGCGCAGGGGATTTCGATCAACAACACCCTCTCCTACACCGTGCCGCAGTTCACCCGGCTCGCCGACATCGTGAACAATCAGAAGCGGCCCGCCGGACATCCGTGGCGCGCCGTGATCACCCATATGATCGGCCGGTACGGCGCCTCGGGCACCCTGGACGAGCAGGCGAAAAGACGTGGCCTGCAAATGGAACTCGACGATATCCGCTGGGCCGAGGTGGCAATCGTCAAACATATCCAGAACACGATCCAACCGCTGAGCCCCGACGTCAAGATGCTGCTGTCGAGCCTGCAGGTCGACATCAATCCGGACACCGGCCGCGCGCAGTGTCCGCATATCGCCGAGACCTGCGGCTGCAGCATCGTCTACACGCTCAAACCCGATGTCGTCAGAAGTCTCATCGACACCGACTATCAGAAGATCGACTTCCTCGGACACGGCATGGCCGATCCGATTCCGACCTCGGTCCACAACCGGCTGATGAAACTGCCGTACTTCCGCGCCGCGATCGATCCCGAGGGGCTCGACGAGAAGGAATTCCACAATCATCCCTCCTTCGTCAGCACCTACGAGGAGATTCTGCGCAACCACTCCCGGCTTCAGGACTTCGTCGCACACGCCGTCGAAACCGCCCGAAACGGCAAGACCCAGATCGCAGTGTGAGCGAGGAAAGAAAAGATGGTTGTGCAGATAGACAGCAATGCCCGAGTGTTGATCGTCGGCACCGGTGATCTCTCCTTCAAAGTGATGTGCCAGCTGGTCCAGAAGCATCCGAACGTACGGCTGGTGCTGGCCGGGCGAGATGAGGATCGGACGGTCCGCCTGGCCAATCTGGTTCGCTTCACCGCCGACAACCTCGGCCTCGCGACCGATATCGCGACGCGGACCTTCGATCTTCGCGATATCGACCAGACCGCCGAGGCGATCGCCGCGGTGCGGCCGGATATCGTGTTCATGGGCGCCTCGCTGCAGTCCTGGCGGCGCATCACCGAACTGCCCCCGAAGATCTTCGCCGAACTCGATACCGCGCAGTACGGCCCGTGGTTGCCGATGCATCTGAGTTTGAACTACCTGCTCATGCAGGCCATTCACATCGCCGGCTGGCCGACGGTAACGGTCAACGCCGCGTATCCGGATGCCGTCGGCCCCGTCCTGAAGACCCAGGATCTGGCGCCGTCCATCGGAATCGGCAACGTGGCCAACATCATTCCCGCGCTCACCCGGTCCGTGGCCGAGGAGTTGCGCGAACCGCCCGAGAAGATCGCCGTGCGACTGGTCGCCCAGCATTACTTCAGCCACTACGTTCCGCGGTTCGGCAGCGCGGGCGACAGCACCTACGTCCTGTCGGCCGAATACTCCGACGGGCGACCTGCCCCGAAATTCGACGACGAACGCGTATTCGCCCGGCTCACCGACGAATTCCGGCGCAAGGGCGGCCTGGACGGACAGATGCTCACCGCGTCCTCCGCGGTCCGGGTGCTGTCGGAACTGGTGGAGCGCACCGGACGGCTGGTTCACGCGCCGGCGCCGGACGGCCTGCCGGGCGGTTATCCGGTGCGGATCACCGATGCCGGAATCGCGGTCGATCTGCCCGACGCGACGACGCGGGACGAGGCGGTCGCGATCAACGAAAAGTGCCAGCAGGCAGACGGAATCGAGAGTATCGGCGCGGACGGGACGGTCACCTTCGCCCCGCACACCATGGCGATCATGCGGTCGATGCTCGGCTACGACTGCCAGACCATGGCCCTGGCGGATGTCCACGACACCGCCGCCGAACTCGGCCGGTGCTATCAGGCGTTCGCCGAACGGCACCGCTGACATTCTTATTTCGATCACAATTCCTAGGGGACAACCATGCCCGTTTTCACCTCCAATGAGACCTATCCGATCGGCAGCGACAGCCGCATCGTCGGCGACGACAATCGGGCCTCGGAGGTCTCACCCGCCAAAGACTTCGCGGTGCACGCGGCCGCCGAGGCGGGCGAGGATTCCGCCTACCGCCGGTCGTATGCGACCTATCTGCCGGACTACTTCCCGCTGCTCGGCACGCGCCGCCGATTCATGGTCCGGCACCTGATAAAGATGGCCAAGGTGCACGGCGAGCGCGACCGATTCTATTTGCGCGAGCCGCTGTCGGAGGAGGAGGACAACTCCCCCATCCGAATCGGCCGATCCGGCACGGCCTACCAGAGCACTCCCGAGGCCGGATTCGCCGCGGTCGCGGAGCGCACGGGATTCACGGACGTGTCGGTCTCCATGTCGGTTCCCGGCGAGATCACCCGGCACGTCTCGGAATTCGAGCAATTTCTGGCCTACCGCATGTTCGTGCGCATGTGGACCCGGGAGAACGAGCTGCTGCTCTACGGCGACCCCGACGCGCGGCTGCCCGGCCTGCTGACCGCCGACGGGCTGCGCCAGGCCAAAGCCGACGACCTGCTGAGCGGGATGTTCGGCACCGCGGCGGAGGTCGAGGAGACCGGCGGCTCCTGCGACGGTGTCGTCATGCATACCGAAACCTATTGGCGGGCCACCGAATCCGGTCAGCTGGCGCGCCTGCGCGACGCGGGGGTGACGGTGTCGCGAACTCGAATGATCGCGCGCGATCAGATACTGCTCGGCGACTTCCGTGCCGGGGCGACGATCTACGATCCGAGCGACTCGACGATCACGCTGTCCGAGCCGAATTCCGTCGACCGATCCCGGACGATCACGGTGACCAGCCGGGTCGGTTTCGCCTTGCACGTCCCGCAGCACTTCGTCCTGCTGCAGCAAGCGAGCTGACCATGGTGACCGTGCTCTACATCACGGGGATGATGCGCTGCGGCAGCACCTTTCTCGGGAACGTGCTCAACGAACTGCCGCGGACCACTCATCTGGGTGAACGCTACTTTCTCTACAAGAACGCGCTGTCCGGCGGCGGCACCAACAATCTGTGCGGCTGCGGCGAACCGCTCGTGGACTGTGCCATGTGGAAGTCGCTGCTGCACCGCCGCGGCGGCGATGCCGAGGCCGTCTGGCGCTATCAGCAGGCGCATCACCGCACCCGGCATACGCTCGCGCGCACGCTCGACCCCCGCCCCGCGAATATCGCGACCGACGCCGCGGCCGAGGTCTACGACCATATCGCGGAGGTCGGCGGGTCTCGGCTGATCGTCGACAGTTCGAAGGCGCCGGGCGAGGTGCCCGATCTGGCTCGCCGCGCGGACGTCGATCTTCGTGTGCTGCATCTGGTTCGGGATCCGCGCGCGGCGGTGGCCTCCTATTCGAATGTCAAATCCTATCTGGAACCGATGCCGTGGTGGCGCACCGTCGGGTATTGGACGGCGTTCAACTCCGCGTCCGAACTGTTGCGGGTGTCGGTCCCCCGCGACCGCTTTCTGCAGTTCAAATACGAATGGTTCGTCGCCCACCCGCATCGGGCGCTGCGCACGGTATTGGACTTCGTCGGAATGAGTGATCAATGGCCCGTCGTCCAGGAGCTCGTCTCGACGGACAACACCGTCCGGCTGCACGGAAACCACACGGTGACAGGCAATCCCGACCGGCTGCGGACCGGTGAGGTCGCCATCACCGACACGCGAGGCTGGCGGTCCATGAACCGGCTGACCCGAGTCGCGACGGCGATTTCGGCGCAGCCCGCCATGAGCCGCTACGGATACTGGGAGACGGTATGATCCTGGATCGGACAACCTACGAGATTTCGCATCTGAAGGCGCTCGAAGCGGAATCGGTGCACATCATCCGCGAGGTCGTGGCCACCCTCGAACGCCCGGTGCTGCTGTTCTCCGGCGGCAAGGATTCCGCGGTCATGCTGCACCTGGCCCGCAAGGCGTTCTGGCCCGCGCCGCTGCCGTTTCCGCTCATGCACGTCGATACCGGCCACAACTTCGACGAGGTGATCGAATTCCGCGATCGTGCCGTCCGGGACGCACAGGCGCGCCTGATCGTGGCCAGCGTGCAGGACGACATCGATGCCGGACGCGTGGTGGAGGAGACCGGAATCGGAGCCTCCCGCAACCGATTACAGACCACGACGCTGCTGCGCGGCATCGAGTCGAACCGATTCGACGCGGTCTTCGGCGGCGCGCGCCGCGACGAGGAGAAGGCGCGGGCCAAGGAGCGGGTGTTCAGTCTGCGCGACGAGTTCGGCGGCTGGGATCCGCGCGCGCAGCGGCCCGAGGTGTGGAGTCTGTACAACGGACGCCATGCCAAGGGCGAGCATATTCGGGCATTCCCGCTGAGCAACTGGACCGAACTCGATATCTGGCAGTACATCGAATCCGAATCCATCGCACTGCCGTCCATCTATTTCGCGCATCGCCGCGAGGTGGTGGAGCGAGATGGCATGCTGCTGGCCAAGACTCGCTTCCTCGACGTGGGACCGGACGAACGCACCCAGGTCGAAACCGTGCGATTCCGCACCGTCGGCGACGCCACCTGCACCGGCTGTGTGCGCAGCACCGCGGCGACCACCGCCGACATCATCGCGGAGGTGGCCGCGACCCGCCTGACCGAGCGGGGTGCGACCCGTGCCGACGATCGCATATCCGATTCCGGCATGGAGGATCGGAAGAAGGAAGGTTATTTCTGATGGTCGCTCCGACGAAGAAGACGCGCGGAGAACTGTTGCGGCTGGCGACCGCGGGCAGTGTGGACGACGGAAAGTCCACGCTGATCGGCCGGCTGCTCTATGACTCCAAATCCATTCTCGAGGACCAACTCGAATCGGTGGAATCGGCCAGCCGCGAACGCGGCGACGAGTACACGAATCTGGCGTTGCTGACCGACGGGCTGCGGGCCGAACGCGAACAGGGCATCACCATCGACGTCGCCTACCGCTATTTCGCGACACCGCGCCGCAAATTCATCATCGCGGACACTCCGGGGCATGTGCAGTACACCCGGAACATGGTGACCGGCGCTTCGCGCGCGGATCTCGCGCTGGTGCTGCTCGACGCGCGCAAGGGCGTGGTGGAGCAGACCCGCAGGCATGCGTTCCTGTCCACCATGTTGGGCATCCCGCATCTGGTGCTCTGCGTGAACAAGATGGATCTGGTCGACTGGTCCCAGGAGCGGTTCGAGGAGATTCGCGAAGAATTCGGCTCCTTCGCCTCCAAACTCGATATCCACGACCTGACCTTCCTGCCCATCTCGGCATTGACCGGCGACAATGTGGTCGAGCGGTCGGAGAATATGCCCTGGTTCCACGGCGCGCCCCTGCTCCGGCTGCTCGAGGAGGTGCACATCGCCTCCGATCGCAATCTCGTCGACGCGCGTCTGCCCGTGCAGTATGTGATCCGGCCGCAGCGCAGCGACGGCTCCGACCATCGCGGCTATGCCGGTACGGTCGCCGGCGGCACCTTCCGCCCCGGCGACGAGGTGGTGGCGCTACCCGGCGGATCCACCTCCCGCATCGATCAGATCTGGGGACCCGGCGGCGACAAGCTGACCGAGGCCTTCCCGCCGATGGCCGTCACGATGACGCTCACCGACGAGATCGACCTGACCCGCGGCGAAATGCTTGCGCGGCCGAATAACCGGCCGTTCACCAGCCGCGATCTCGATGCCGCGGTGTGCTGGTTCGACGAGGACAGCGAACTGCGCCCGTCGAATCGGTATGTCATCGCCACCGCCGCGCGCGATTCGCTGGTCGAGGTGACCGGGCTGCACTACCGGCTCGACGTCGAGACGCTGCACCGCGACGAGAACGCGAAGGCCCTGGGGTTGAACGAGATCGGCCGGGTGACCCTGCACAGCCGATCCCCGCTGGTCTTCGACGCCTACCGGCGCAATCGCGAGACCGGCAGTTTCATCCTGATCGACCAGGCGACCAATCGCACGGTAGCGGCCGGGGTGATCACCAGCCCGCTCGAGCAGCCCAATAATGTTGTGTGGCACAACTCGGACGTCGAGCGGCGCGATCGGCCGCGCGCGGGCGCCACGGTGTGGTTGACCGGCCTGTCCGCCTCGGGGAAATCGACGATCGGCGCGGAATTGGAGCGGCGATTGACCGCCGCCGGCCGTTCCGCCTATCTGCTCGACGGCGACAATCTGCGGCACGGTCTCAATTCCGATCTCGGGTTCGGCGAGGCCGACCGCCGCGAGAACATTCGGCGCGTGGCCGAAGTGGCTGCCCTGCTTGCCGATTCGGGTACCGTCGCGATCGTCTCGCTGATCAGTCCGTTCGCCGACGAGCGACGCCAAGCCCGCGACATCCACGAGCAGAAGGGTCTGCCCTTCCACGAAATCTTCGTGGATACGCCGTTGGAAATGTGCGAACAACGCGATCCGAAGGGCCTCTACCGGCAGGCTCGGGCCGGTGAGATCGCCGACTTCACCGGAGTGAGTTCACCTTACGAGCGACCCGAGGCGCCGGATATCACCGTCGTGCCCGAGGACGGCGCCCCGGATCGAGTGGCCGAGGCGATCGCGCGGGACCTGGGGCTGTGATGGCGAATCTGCGGGCGATCGCCTTCGATTGCGACGGGGTCCTCGTCGACAGCGAATCGCTGTCCGCGGTATGCCTGAACGCGATGATGGCCGAGCGGGGCGTGCTGCGCGACGTGCCGTACTTCCTCGATCTGCTGCGCGGACGGCGAGTTGCCGAATGGATACGCGAGATATTCGGCCTGTTCGATCTCGACGAGGATCCCGCGCGATTCGAGGCCGACTACCGGCGCCTGGTCTACCGCAGATACCCGATCGAGTTACAGGCCGAACCCGGCGTTCACGAGCTGCTCGAGGGGATCACCGCGCCGCGAATCGTGGTATCGAACGCCCCGCTGCGCAAGATCGAACTCGGCCTGTCGGTGACGAAGGTCGATCGGTATTTCGAGCGAGAACCGGTCAGCGCCTACGAATTACAGTCCTGGAAACCCGATCCGGAGATCTATCGGCACGCCGCCGCACAACTGGGATACCCGCCGCGCGAATGTATCGCGGTGGAGGACAGCCACGCCGGGCTGCGGGCCGCCACCGCGGCGGGCTTCTACACCGTGGCCTACTGGCGAGGCCGGGAGCCGGACAACGAGGTCCGGCGCTCGGCCGATCGCGTCGTCGACGGGCACGAGCAGCTCGACAGTCTCGTCCGCTCGCTGCTCAGGGATTGAGCACCACGGCGCCGTCGGGGGTGAGCTGATCAATGAAGCCGCGCACCGCGGCGGATCGACGCACCCGGGTGACATCGAGCAGAAAGGCGAGTTCGGATTCGAAGTTCGTGCCGCCCAATTCGGCGGCGTTCAGCGATTGCGGATGCACGCTGCGGCTGAGCTTGGCGCGCTGCGCGGCCTGCATGAGGCAGGCGATGCGCACCGCGTCGCGCAGCCGCGCGGGCACCCCTCGGCTCACCGCGTCCACCCGGACGGCCACCGAGGGCGCGATGTAGTCGTCGAGGACCAGCATGGCGTCCCGAATCTCGATGACCATGCGATACAGCCGCAATTGCACCGCGAACACCGCGGTCAGCATTCCGAGGGCGCGAAAGCGGTTTCGCCGCAACGCGACATGCGGGGCCGCGGCGGTGAGTTCGGCCCACAACGGCCACAGCTGCCACACCGCGCCCACATTCTTGACGTATCGAATCATCGCCGGCACCAACGGCAATCCCGCGCCGACGGCCCGGAGAATTTCCTCGACGCCGATGATCAGTGAGTCGTATCGGAGATACGCCGTGTCACGCTGGAATACGTAGATGAGGAACATCACCCAAACCAGGCAGACCAATGCGGTGCCGGCGCCGAAGGTGAGCAGACTCCAGCGCAGCGGCCACTCCCGCGCGGCCCGCCAGTAGCGCAGACAGACGGTGGCGACGATGACGTTGGCGATCAGGTTGTAGCCGAACAGAGTCGCCCAGAACGCCGAGGGCAGTTCGGGTGCCGGAAGATTGCTCCGCGCATGCGGCGGCGCCGCGAAGTCGAGCAGCAGCAGCGCGACCACGACCGACAGCGCAGCCGCCAACAGCAGCGCGGTCCGTGGTCGACGATTGGTCACCCGCGAAATCAGATGCAGGAGCACGGTCGACGCGCCGATATCGCAGACGTGCCGTCCCATGTCGATCAGACGCGGCGACCCGATATGTTGCGCCAGCCAGGCGACAACCGGTTCCTCGTAGATCGTGGTGGTCACCGCGACAAGCACCACCGCCAGCCACAGATCGCGCTGATGCCGTTCCCGCACGGCTCCCGGGGCCCGCAACACGGCGACGACCCACAAACCGATCAGGCCCGCGAACTCCAACCATTTCATCTCGATGTTCGCGCCTCATCGATGACGGACGGATGGTCCCGATTCACGGCGCCATTCACACCCGCCGAGCGCGGGACCGCAATCGAGATCTCGCATAGACATTCCCTCCCGCGAAGTGACGATACCTTCGAGTCTATGTCCGAAGTCGCCCCCCGCGATGAGGATCGGCCGCCCCGGTCGGTATCGAATACCGTTGACCGACAACATGTTTGTCCCCTCGCCAAACTCGCCGCCGCGAAGGCCGCAAATGAAGAACGGCCTACGTGGAACCGCAACGAGATTCGCCAACTCGTCGAATCTTCCGGCGGTCTGGTGAAGATCCAGCACGCCGCCGACGGCATCGACAAGAACAAGGTCAACCGCCAACTCGGTCTCACCATGACCTACGACCACGAAAACGGGTGGTGTGGCTGAAGTTCAGCCAAACCACCCGTGGGCGTAGTGTACGTGTCCGGAGCCCGATACCGACCAGGTCTCCGTGCCCTGCACATCCGGCCATGATGACCAAACCCGAAGAGAGACAACGTGGCCGGTGCCGACAGCGGCAGGCCGGCGTTGATCAGGACGGTTTGACCGCATACAGATATTTGATCTTGTTGACCAATCGTCCGAGCGGGTCGCGCCCTGCGGTGAGTGGCCGGCCGTACCGTTCGGCCAGTTCCTCGGACGACGCGATAGTCGCGGTCCAGCCCTGCTTTGTGAGCCACTCGGCCGGATCCAAGCGGTCGTCGGTATAGAACAGCTCGGTGAGATCGACCTTGGTGGCCCGGAGCTGCTCCGCCTGCTGCTCGGCAAGCAGCCTGAAATCGGCGCCGATCTCGACGGTGTCGCCGGCCACCCTGCTGCCGGGCGCGGAAAGCTCGTTTATCCGGGCGAACAGCGCATCTTGTGCGGCGCCAGGCAGATACGGCAGCAGACCCTCCGCCGACCACACCGTCGGCACAGCCGGATCGAAGCCTGCGCCGATGAGTGCGGCGGGCCAGTCCTCGCGCAGGTCGACGACAACTTCCCTACGGTCAGCTTTAGGCAGGGCATCCGCGTAGGTGAGTACCTCGCGCTTGAACTCCAGCACCTTGGGCTGGTCGATCTCGTAGACCACCATGCCCGGCGACCAGTCCAGGCGATAGGCGCGGGCATCGAGCCCAGCGGCGAGGATCACCGCCTGCCGCACCCCGTTCGCGGCAGCAGCGAGAAAGTGATTATCGAAGAACTTGCTGCGCAGTCCGATGAATCCGGTACTCAGCGAACTCTGCGCCCACAGTTCTGGATCGTTGATCAGCCGATTCGTGTCCGGATCGCCGGACGCCACGACGAACAACTCGGCGAATTCATCCTGAATCAACGCGTCAGCCTGCTTGGACTCAGCCGCGCGCGAGGCCGCGACGAACAGCGCAGTCCGTCCCACTCTGCTGACTACATCCCAGCTATCGCCTTCAGAACGCATGCTGCTCCCCCTCGCTGACAAGAACAGATCCTACGACCGAGCAGCCTGCTTCGCTCGACACGCGCAACGAACAGCCCCGGCCTGCCGGACGACAGACTGTCCCACATGCCCACCACCGGAATAGATTCAGGACCGTGCCCCTCACCGGGAGGACGCGTTGGACGAGCATCTGATGGCCGCCGAACAGCAGGCGCTCGTCACCGCGGTTGTCGACGGGCTCAACACCGCCACCCGGCCGCCACCACCGTCCGGCACGGTAACGGGAACCCAACAGACGCAACAACTCCCACAACAGCCGTGCGGCGATTCGCACCGGCGACTTCCCCCACACCGAGAAACCAAACACTTTAAAGCGCTGCGGCCAAACGGAATTAGCGAGCGTGTGCTCGTCCAGCAGAGGTCGCGGCCCCTGTCGGCGTCGGTAATTTGCGTCTGTTCCGACTGTTCGACATCACCCTCGTAGATCGCGAATCATGCTTACAACCAACTGCGCGCCGTCGTCGATCTGTGGGGCATTCTCGTCCTTGACATAGATCTCGAGTTCGCCTCGCCACCCGTCGATGACCGCCGACAGTGTCAGATATCGCGAACCATCAGCGGTTTTCGGTGCAAAGATTCCCGCGACGGGGACACCCTGCACCGTGCGGGTCCGGTCACTCGAACCTTCGGTAGAGCCGAGAATATTGTGGCCCGCGTCGAGTCCGAGCGACACACTCCCCACGTATCGAGTCGGTAGAACGTCGGTGTTCGTGGGGCCGGTGTCGGAGTTCTGATAGAGGCATCCAGCTGAATGTTCGATGTCTCCGTCCTTGCGGGTGATCGGGTTGATCGTGACGTCGAACGCAGTGACCTTGTACCACCTGGACAAGAATTCCTTTGGGTAGGCACACAATTCACGCGTGCTGTGCGTGCTGGGCGCAGGCTCGGCGTGGTCGTTGCCCGGCCCACAGGCGGACAGAAGAGCGCTCACGACCACCCCTACCGCGAACGCGGCCCGCCGCGTCATCGTGGATCCCATTTGTCGTTGTCCGGTGACTGGCTGTCGAAGTCAGTGGATGCTGTCTGCTGAACAGCAGCGAAGAATGTCGGGGCCGATCTCGAAGGGCTGAGCCGTTGACGCCCAACGCGGCTCGATGACGATCTCGGTCAACCCTGACAGCTCCGCGCGTACCATCACCGACGGCGTATCGAATTCAGTTGCGGGCCCGCTTGCTTCGTAGACCGACACCCCAGCGGACTCTATCCTCGCGAACTCCGCCGAAGATGATGCACCGAGCAGGGCGACCAGCTTCGCACGGCGAGTCGGCCTCATGCTGAGCCGCTCCCACTCCCCCGAGGCGATCGTCGGGGCTTCTTGCCGCCAGACTGCCGCCCAGTATCCGCTCATCGCCTCAGCCGAGAATTGGCTCGGTTCACGACGCTGATGCAGGGATCGATCGACCTCGATCCTGACCGGTAACCTCAACCTGTCCAGCTCCATGCCGATCAGCACAGGCGCCGTTGCTGCGTTGGGTGCCAATCACATTCCTTCCGCACAGTCCGATGTTCGTCAGCTGGTTTGGACGCACACCGCTCCAACTCGGTTCCTCCATGTGCTCTAGATCATGCCCGAGCGGCTCAATCCTCGTAAGTCGCTTGGCATCTCCGGATCGCCTGCGTCGCCGGCGTTCCACGATCACCACGGGTTACCCATCGAACAAGTTGCGTTACAGAGTGTTTCGTTCGGACGCCGCAATACGCACTGTCGAAGTTGGCCAGGCGCACACGGGTGAGAGATGGCCCGTGGTGGTGCGGGCCATCTCTCACGTTCGGGTGAGGCGGTATCGCTACACCGTCTCTGGGATGGGCTGGGGTGTGGTGGTTCGCATGGTGACGGCGGTGATGCCCGCACCGGCGAAGGCGATGACTGCTGCGCCGAGGAAGGCGGCGGCGTAGCCGTCAGTGAGGTCGGGGAGGTTGTCGAGTTCGTCGGCGCCGAAGGCGGTGGCGAGCGCCGTCATGGCCGCAAGGCCGACGGCGGAACCGATCTGGTAGCTCACGTTGACGAGTCCGGAGGCCAGGCCGCCCTCTTCCGGGCGCGCCGCGGAGATCGCGGTGCCGAGGGAGGGGATGAAGGCCAGGGACATGCCGCCGGCGGCGACCAGGGAGGCGGGCAGGACGTCGACCCAGAAGTTGCCGGTAGGACGGATCAGCGACATGATCGCGAGACCGATCCCGAGGACGACGAGGCCGGTGACGATCATCGGTTTGGCGCCGAAGCGCTGCATCGCCCGCGGCGCCAACACCACCATGCCGACCATGATCAGTGTGGTCATGGGCAGCAGCGCCGCGCCGGAAGGAAAGGCGCTGTAGCCGAGAACCTGCTGCAGGTACAGATTCAAGAAGAACCACATGGGCACCCACGCGGCGCCGAGCAGCAGCTGAGCGACGTTGGCGGCGGCCAGGTTCGGGGCGCGCAGGATGCCGAGCCGCACCAGCGGTTCCCGCCGACGGGACTGGAGCACGACGAACCCGGCGAGCAGCGCGGCGGCGACGGCGAGCACCACCAAGGTCTGCGCTGAACCCCAGCCGACCTCGGGAGCGCGCACGATTCCGTACACGGCGGCGGCGAGTCCGGCCGTGACCGCGCCCGCGCCGAGCAGGTCGATCGAGCCGGAACGCCTTGGCGCACTGGGCATCAACGCCGGAATGGCGACCAACGCGAGTATCGCGATCGGGATGTTGATGTAGAAAACCCATGGCCAACTGAGGTATTCGGTGATGACGCCGCCGAGGAACACGCCGGCCGTGCCACCGGCGGGCGCCGCGGCGCCATAGATCGCCAGCGCCTTGGTCAGCTCCTGCGGGGTCGACCCGAACAGCATCATCAGCAGCGTCAAGGCCGAGGGCGCGATGAGCGCGGCCCCGCCACCTTGAACGGCGCGTCCAGCAAGTTCGCTGCCGACATTGCCTGCGGCGCCCGCGATCACCGAGCCGACGAGCAGCACCAGCCACCCGGCGCCGAATACCCGGCGAGCGCCCAGAAGATCGGACAACCGCCCGCCGAGCAACAGCAGCCCACCGAAGGCGACGACGTAGGCGTTGAACACCCAACTCAGGTTCTCCGGCGAGAACCCGAGCTCTGCCTGCATCTTCGGCAACGCGACGCCGATGATCGAGGTGTCCATGATGACCATGAACTGTGCGGCGGCAATCACCGCCAACGCCAACCACTTTCGAGTGGTCGATGGAGTTTGACCAGACATTTTCACACGTCCTTCCGACGCTCGACCGACGAGCGATACCCTACCCCCCTAGGGTAATCTGATGTCAAGAGTCGAAGCTCGACGAAGGCCGTGGGTGAGGCTGCGGCTGAAGCCTTGACACGTAGCCGCGTGATTACAACCGCGTACCGAGCAGACCGGATGTAGGTGAACAAGGTGGCGGTCGTGCCGCCAGGCGAGGGCGCGGTAGGCCACCCCGCCCTCGCGCGGCGCGCTCCGATACTTCAGCGCGGTGCCCGTCGGGGTGATCCGCAGCCGCTGGGCCAGTCCCAGCAGCTGGGAGCTGCGCGCGTCGTCGTCGCGCAGGCCGGCCAGCTCGCTCATCGGCCCCGAACCTAGCAACCGGACCGGCATGTCCGGCGCCCCGACGAGCATCCAGGCTTGCGCCCCTCGACAGCGGTCACCATCGCGGCCTGGCTGCGCGGACACGGGTTCCCCGCCACCGAACCGCCGATTGAGCACGCACTCGACATCGGCGAGGTAATCGTCACCTTCTGGCGCTACTACCCAGCACTACCGCGGCAAGCCCCCGTATCCCCCGCTGCCCGAGCGGGCCGCGTGCCCGCTGAGTTTCAGCCTGCACAAACGTGATTCGCTCAATCGTGGCGCCGACGAACTCGACCGGGTGATCGCGGCTCGCGCGCAGGCCGCCGGGTTCGCCTTCGCCGACCCACGCGCACGCTTCGCCGGGCACGGGATCTGCGGGCGTGACCCGTGGACCAATCAACCGAACATCGCCGAGCCGGCGGAGTCCTTTCATCCCGACGGTAACGGGTACTTGCCCACGCTGAACTCGGCTACCGGACGATCGAATCAGCTCGCGGTGGGGTACTTTCGGCGCATCGGCGCAGCTGCACGAGTCGGCCACTTCACCCACCGACCGGATCAGCCTGCGGGCAACCCGACCCGCTCTTGCTCGAGCGCCTCGCGCCGCCGCGAAAAGGCCTGCGCGACCGCCGATAACGACGAGTCCGGCAAGTACCCGCCGAACAACACCGTGAGCCGCTGAGCGAAGGTCCGCTCCGCCGCCTCGGCGAGCCGCGCACCGTCATCGGTGACCGCCAACAGCGACGACCGGCGCGTAACCGTCCCGTGTGAATCGCTACGGACACGTCGGAGTTCAGATATCGCGATAGTTCGCTGCCGCGTCGTCGATGGTGCGCAAGATCTGATCGACGGGGACCGGCTGATGGCGGGCGGTGTAGTCGGCGGACGGGCGCGGAAGCAGGACCAGCCGATCGACTCCGAGCGCCGCGTATTGCGCGACGGTATCTCGGCGCACGGGACCTGCCGGTGTCACGGTGATCTCCAGCCGGCCCAGCTCTGCTGGTCGCTCGTATTTCCGGCCGGCGGCCGCCAGGTTGTCGAGGTGCACACGGGTTTGGTTCAGATCCAACCCGAAGCCATACCAGCCGTTGGCCAGGGTGACCGCGCGGCGGTCGGCCACGCGACCACCCGAGGCCACGACGATCGGCGGGCACGGCTGTTGCCGTGGTCGCGGATGGGCGTCGATTCCGGAGAAGGTGACATAGCGGCCGTGGTAGGCGGGCTCCGGCATGCTCCACAGGGCCCGCATGGCATTGATGAAGTCGTCGGTGCGGGCGGCCCGCTCCGACCTGGCGACACCGACGGCGTCGAATTCCGCCCGGACGTAGCCCGCACCGACACCGACGATCAGCCGGCCCTGTGCCACCTGATCGAGGCTCGCCAATTCCTTTGCGAGTACGACCGGGTTCCGCAGCGGCAGGACGATGATGCCGCTCGCGACTTTCACCGTAGTCGTATGCGCCGCAACCAGAGTCAGACCGACGACGGTGTCCAGCATCGGGAGCGTCGGCGACAACGCGAATCCCTCGGGAGCCGGGTCCGGCAATACCAGATGCTCTCCACTCCACAGAGATTCGAGCCCGGCCGCCTCGGCATGCCGGGCCACGCGGACAGCGGTGGCAGGATCGGCGCACGCGCCGTAATTGATCGCGAACAGTCCCAGCTTCATGACCATCACCGCCTACTCGTTCCGAAATAAAGCACGCATTGGAATCTAAGACCGGGCCAGCGATGCGACTAGCGATAGTCTCGCACAGCTGATATGAGTATCTCGCATGTCTGACTTCACAGTGCCCGGTCTGCGAGTGGTCCGCGAGGCGGTGCGTACCGGCTCCTTCTCGGCGGCGGCCGAAAGATTGGGCTACACGCAGTCGGCGATTTCGCGCCAGGTCTCGTTGATGGAACAGGTCACCGGCCGACAGCTGTTCGACCGGCACGCTCGTGGCGTACGGCCGACCGAAGCGGGCCGCATCGTGGCGCGGCATGCCGAATCGGTGCTCGAAGCCTTGGACCGCGCCCAGAGCGAACTACGCGACCTCAGCAAGCATGCCACGGCGCGCATCCGCCTCGGCGCCTTCTCGACCGCCACCGCCGCACTCGTACCACGCGCCATCACCATTGCCGCACAACACAATCCACTGCTCACCGTGCAGCTCCGCGAGGGCACGAGCCCGCACCTGCTGACCGCGCTCGCCCGCCGCCGCATCGATCTGGCCGTACTCTCCGGCGAATTCGACGTCCCCGACGGCGTCGAGCTGACCGCGCTGACCCAGGACACCCTGTATCTGGCTGTGCCCCAAGGGCACCGGCTGGCACACCAGAGCAGCACCTCGATCGCGGCGCTGCGTGCCGAGAAATGGATCGTCGGCAGCGAAGAATCCCACACCTCGCTGCTCGGCGCCTGGACCAATGCCTCCTGGCAACCGATCATCTCCCACGTCGCCCGGGACTGGGTCACCAAATGGGGCTTGGTCGCCGCAGGCCTCGGCATCACCCTCGTCCCCGGCCTGGCCATCCCCGCACTGCCCGCCACCATCGCGATCGTCGCCATAGACGACCCCGCCGCCACCCGCCGAACAGTACTGGCCCACACCCCCAACCCAGCCACCCACATCATCCGCGAGGCCCTCCTCGATGCCAGCGCACAACTGAATGTCGAACTGCGAGAACGCCTCAAGGCCTGACCGGCCTCCGGCCGACGCTGCGGGTGCGTCGTCAGCAGTACAGGCGCACCCTGCTCGGTGGTGACGAACAGCGGCATCGTGCCGTCAACTCGTCGAATGCTTCGGCGGCCTGGTGAAGAACCTGCGCGCCGCCGACGGCACCGACAAGAACAACGTCTACCGCCAACTCGGTCTCACCATGACCTGTGACCACGAAAAACGGGTGGTGGTGACTGAAGTTCAGCCACCACCACCCGTGGGCGTAATGGTCGTGTCCGGAGGGGGACACACGCGCTAAACACACAAATCGACCTGCGGAAATGATGGTTGGGGACCCAAGTCGGAGGGTGACTCACTTAGACAAGGTCTTTTGTCCGAGCGAGATGTACTCGCTTCGTTTCGCCTCCACCTTGCCCCAAAGCCTCTGTGCGCGTGCCTGTCTGGCATCAGTGTCCTCAGCCGCGCGGTCGACATACCACTGGTCGGTGTGGCTGGATAAGACCTTGAGCGCCTCATAGAAGGCGACAAGTTTGACCTCCAGCTCAGGCGGCCCGGCGATTTGCGCGCTGCCCCGTGCGTCCGACATTGCTACCCACGCTTCAAGATATGCCACGTTAGTAGATATGATTACCTCACCAGGGCTTCGGTCCAGCAACCTTTCCCAAAGCGATCGGAGGCTTTCTTGGAAGCGGTCGGCACGAGCCAGGAAGTCGATGTGGGCCATGTACCTCCGGTCGACGACCGCCTGTGATCGCGTTTGCTCGGCGAGCTTGCGCTGGTTGCGCGCAGTCAGCCAATTGACAGCGAATGTCGCGCCACCACCAACAGTCGCGCCTGCGAGAGTGAATAACCCGGTCGCAATCTCAAATGCCATGGGACATAGGTTAACTGGTAGTCATGAGCTGCAGTTTGTTGCACGCCTCGCCGCTGGGCAATAGATGCGATCTGTGGCGGACTGGCGGTGCTGTGATCGCCCACCGCAAAATCACCTGATGCGCCGGCTTCACAGCCCGAGCTGTTCGCGCACACGCTCCAACGCGAGAAAGCAGCGGATCGCCACGAAGTGGACTTCACATGGTTGTCACTGATCTCGGCAACCGATCAATCAGCCAACATCCGCTCTATCAGCGTGGCGCGGAGGCCAGAACGCAGCACCCATGCTTCGTCGAAGATCGTTTGAAGCCGGGGGCTGTTGCCAGTACAGCGATATTGTCCCCTGCATGCGGGGATGCGTGTGGAACTGGCCGGCCACCAGCCGGTCGGTGGGATTAAAATTCGCTCGCGGTGAGCCAGCGCGAGCCTGAGAATGAGGCGATGTATCCCCGCCGAGTGTCCTAGCGCGAATTCGCCAGGTCGGTCCGCAGCTGCCATCGTGACCGGGTGCTGGAGTTGGTGGCGGCGGCGAGTGCGGCATTGGCCGATCAGTCGGTCACTGGCCTCCGACCGCGGGTTAGCGGCGCGGTGCAGCAATTCACCTTGGCGGCGGTCGCCCGGACCGCGCTCGCCGAGGCGATGACTTACCGCGATGATCTGCCGGTCCCCACGAAGGCGCTGGAGCGGATGTGCGATTTGGCCATCCAGGTCGATCAGCCCGATATCCCGGAAAAAGGCGTCCTCGACGGAACGGTGATGCGGCGACTGCTCGGGCGAATCACTTACCAGCAGTTCGTGTTCGGCCACGCGGAACTTGGGGACGTCACGCGCACGCTCGCACTCTTCGACGACCACGACCCCACTCTGACCGACATGCCGACCGCGACGCAGTGGGAAGGCGCCCTCGGTGTTTTGCTGTCGGTGTACCTGAACATCGCCTTCACCAGCTTCGTCGGACTCAGCAAACACGGCGGCCAGCTTTCGCACGCCTCCATCGCCGCAGCCGCAGCGGTCGGTGCCTTCGGTGCAGGCGTCGATGCCGCCACCGCTACCAGCGTCATCGAGAACCACTTCGCCACAGACCAAGGCGAACTCGAGGCGTCGGCCAAAGCTGGCGAGGCCGACGCCAGCGGTCACGAGATGTGGGTGTCCAACCCGTTGCTGGCTAGGCCGATGATCCGCCGCCCTGACGGCTACCTGGCGCCGGTGGTGCCGTATGTGCTGCACAAAGTGACTCCCCTGGGCATGTACTTCACCGGTGTGCAGGCATTCGGCAACGGGTTTCCTCAGCTGGTCGGAGACTCCTTCGAAAAACTCGTCGGCCGTCACCTGCGACTGCTCGCGACGCTGGGTGCCCAGACCCATCCAGAGGTGACATACGGACGCGAGAACAAGCGCACCTGCGACTGGATGGTGGTCCTGCCGACCATGGTGCTGTTGGTGGAATGCAAAGGCATGCGATCGGTTGAATCCGCCCGTCTAGGGCAGGAGGACGGGCTGCGAATCCTGGCCTCTCGAGTGCAGAGGGCACGCGAACAGATCGCTACGACCGCAACGCTGGTCAGCGAGCGCATCCCTGAACTCGCCCGCATCCCGCACGACCGACCGATCCGCGGACTGGTTGTCACATTGGAACCCATCCACAACGTCGACACCTATATCTACGAGGATCTGCTCGCGCCCACCGCGATCCAGACCGCCACCGTCAGCGCCCATAGCCTCGAGGAGATCCTTCCGACCCTGGCGGGTCTGGCCGACGGGCAGGAGCGCTTGCTTGCCGCATTGACCGCGACGCCGCCGACCCCGGCTGGGTTGGAGCGTGCAGTGAAAGGGGTTGATCGCGTTCGCAATCCGATCTCGCTGAAGCTGTGGGACGACTGGGAAGCCTCCGTTCCGGCCATCATCGCCGCGCGACATGCCGCACAATAGAGTCGGCTGAGGCAGGGGCTCTGGTCAACCCTGTGGGTCCGAGCCAGAACGGCGCCGGGCTATAGCGCGGTTTCACCATGGCCGGGCGACTTGCAGTCTTCTCGACCGACCACCGACAGGGGAACGATGAACATCGATGGCCAGGCCGAGTTCGAAGGCACCGGAAACACCTACCTGCGTGTGCGGGACTGCCTTCGGGTGATGGGCAAGCAGTTGTTCGTCGATAGATATTGGTACGACGAGGTCCTGGCCGGTGACCTCGAGAACCCGATCGCTGTTTTCGACGCCCTGATCGAGCACGGCTACCTCGAGGCAGAAGGAACCATAAACTTCCCCGTGTGGAATCGCGAAACCCGCCAGAACGAACAGGTTGTCCGACCGCGATACACCATGACGAGCAAAGCCTATGCGGTGGCGAATGCCAGCGCGGCGAGCCCGGTGCACCGCGCGACTGCGGAGAAGGCCCTGGCGGGTTTCCTGGAAAGAGTCGAGCAAGCCGCGGCCGATCCGCTGAACTTGTGGGTTGTGGATCGCGTGGTGCTGTTCGGTTCGATGCTGGATCCAACCCGCCAGCGTGTGAGCGATGTCGATTTGGCTGTAAGACTGATCGAGAACGAGGCGGTCTTCGAATCCGCAGGTGGTCACCAGTTGGCGGGTTCGGTGTTCCTCGCCGAGATGAACGGCGGCCGGCATCCATCTGGGTACCGAGGGGAATACGGAGTCCGGAGATTTCTCAAGGGCCGGTCCCGGGTGTTGAGCCTGGCCAACCTGTCCGCGGATGGCGCGATGGCCGGACTATCCCCCGATACCCCGCATCGGGTTCTTTATGAACGTCCGCCCATAAATTAGCAACCTGCGGTATCGACCTGACCTCCACGGCGAAACGTTCTCTGCGCGCGCTGATCGACCAATCATTAAATGGACGCAATATCCGCAGATGGGCGAGAGACAGATGACACTGAACAGCCAACGCTGGCTAGCATGCCGCCAGCACGCTCAAACAAATCCATATAGACCGATCGGTCACCGACGTCGTTTTCTCCTACATCGGAAGGAGGTACTGCGATGCCGAGCACCTTGGTGCAACTATTAGGACTTCGCTACGTTGAGCCCAATATGATGAACGAAGTCGCATGCTGACATGGAGTTCACGACGTCAGGAAATGGTTCGAGGCATTTGACTTCTATAAAATGTCACCGCCACGCCATATCGGGCAACAGCGGGGCAATCCAGCGCTGCGCACGGTCCGAAGATCGCGAATGGGTCATCTGTGCCGGACAACGGAGGACTTGAACCTCCGGACCGCGTCCTCACCCGTCTGATCGCAAATCTCATACTTGGCGAGAGCGGAAGTTGAAGCCACCCTCAACTCGGCTTTGATCAGAAAGAGAATTAGCCGGGCGACCCAGGAGGCCATTGCCTATAGATGGCGCGTCCGATCCTAACGCCGACGAACCCGTTACCAGATGCGCCCCGACGCCAACCGACCCTGGCTGGGCCGACTGGTGCGGTGGCCCGGCATCGACGCCGTTTGGGTGCTGCGATCGGCGCGGGCATGCGACGGCGATATCAGGATACTTGCAGCCTGGTAGCGACGCGTTTCATAACCTCCTGCAGCGAGGCGATCATCGGGGCTGTGCGTGCTTTTGTTCGGGCGGTCAGTTCCGGTCCAGCCAGCGCTGGGGTACCAACATCGAAAAGGGGCGTGGGGGCGTATTCGGCTTGCAGGATAGTTTCGCGTGCCGCTTCGTCGCCGTAGATCGCTTGAATCAACCGGACCGCAATCTCAAAACCTCCGGTCGCCGGGCCTGCGGTGATGCGATTGCGGTCCTCTACCACGTTGCCGGGGGAATGGATGGCGCCGACGTAGGGAAGCAGGTGCGCGGCTTGGAAGTTCGCGGTGGCCCGGTAGCCCTTGAACAGGCCTGCCGCCCCCAGTAGCAGAGGACCGGTGCACGAGCCTGCGATCCAACGGGCGCGGGCACCGCGGTCGGCCAGGAATTCGAGAGTCTGAGCATCTTCGAAATTGGTACTGGCGGTCGCGCCTGCGTAGAGAACATCCAAGTCGCGAGGACAATCTTCATAACTGGTCGTCGGTCGTGTCGGAAAGGTGGGTACGCCTATTACCTCGTCGGTGTTTTTCCAAACGAGGTGGGGATTCACGCCAGGGATCATGCCGAATGCTGTGTATGCACTGACGATGTCCACCGGCCAGTAACCGGGAGCGACCAGGATGGCGATCTCGAGTTTGCGTCCATCGAATGGGCTGGGAAGCGGCGTTCCCTCGCTCACGTGTGCGGTCGTAGGGTTCTCGGGCTTGTGCAGCAATTCGTAGCCGCTCCATCCGAGTGCGGCGGCTCCGGCCGCTCCGATGGCGCCGCCCAGAACCGCGCGCCGCTTGAGGGGGGTGTCGCCGGAGCTTCCACTGTCGTGATCAACCGTCATGCGTTCATTCAGTCACCAGTGCACCAGAAGTGCCATGGGCTGTACTGCCACGATTCAACGGATTCGCGCCGAACGGCCATCACATGTAACTAGTGAATCGCTTTTGCGTCTCCGAGTGCACTTTCCGGGTACTGCCCACCCCACCGCGTCGGCCACGGCGCGCTCCGCGGTCACTGGCTTCGACTCGATCGACCAGCGTGAACTGTGCTCTGCGGCTCACGGCGCGTGCAGCCTGTGCCGTCTTCGGAACGCGCCCTGCAAGTGCGCCGATCGCATCAATCGAGCAACACGCTTGCCGGCCCGACCGGATTCCCATGCCGATACGCAGCTCGGCATGGACTCTCGGCGCGGCGTAGGTGCCGCGTGAGGCGATGTGGATCGCGGTGATGCGGCCTTGCGTAATACCTCGTTCTCCGTTTCGAGCCGTGCTTTGCGGCGCAGTTCGACCATCTCGCTGCGTTCAGCGCCCGTCAGGCCCTCGCGGACGCTGGCGACGATGTCGGCGCGTTCGACCGAGTTCCACAGACAGGATTCGGAGATGCCCAGGCTCGACGCGACCTGGGCGAGCGGGCGGTCACCGGCACGGGCCAACTCGATCGCACGTTCGCGAAACTCACGGAAATGTGCTGGAGGCCATGCGGACTCCTTCCGCAGGCGAATATCCCGCCTCCCGATCGATGTCCGGAAGAGCGGGCCAACCTCACCGAAAGCCCAAAGCCCCACCGCCCCCGGTTCGTACCTGACGCCGCATCAGAGGCAGACACCATCCGCGCGCGGCTCATCGACTTACTCCAAACGCACTTCGCGCCAGTCCCTTGTCGCCGACGCATGCCGCTGGGACTTGGCCATCGCCAAACAAGGAAGTCGCAGCGCTTCGGCATCGCTCCGGGCGTACAGCCCCTCGACATACACGGAGGAAAGGTGTTGGATATCACAGAAACAGGGGAGCTTCGTATCACAATTTGTGACCGTCACACGCAAGCCGAGCAGTCACGCTGCTCGGGATGGGGGTGCTCGTATGAAGATCGACATCTCGTGCCCCTGCTGCGGCGACGAGCACAGCGTTCAACGTGTGCCCGCAGCACACTTCGAAGGTCTGTCCACAAGCTATGGCACCAACCTCACCACCGGCGTGGGAATCCGAATGGGCTGAGTTCGAAGAACACTTCACCAAATGAAAAGTCGAACTCGGTACCTGCGCCCGCCCTTACGGCACACCATGCCGACATTTCTCTGGCAGATCTGAGGCCGGACCCGGCCCAACGAGCCAGGCTCGAAGAGATCCGCGTCAATATCGAAGCCCGCATCATCGAGGCCAGACGCGAGGGCTGGCTCGGCGAAGTCGAGGGCCTGCAGGTCAGCTACAGCGGCGTCAACGACAAACTGGCCCAGATCGACGCCACGCTCCAGCGAACCACAGCAGGGACCGAACTCGGCATCCCCGGATTCGATGCCATTTTCGGAAGGACTGCTGCCCCATAGGAATTAGTACTCCAGCCGCCGCAGCGTCGGTCAATGGCGATTGATGGTTACGGACTACCCTGCCGTTGATGAGCGCAGACGACTGGTTGACCGATACCCGAATCTCCTACGACACTGTCGCGCTGAGCTATGCCGACCAGGTGCGCGATGCCTTGGCTGGGCACCCATACCTCCGTGCAGCTCTGGCATTGTTCGCGGACAGCGTGCGGGCCGCTGGCGGCGGGCTCGTAGCCGATGTCGGGTGCGGTCCCGGACACGTTACCGCCTACTTACACGAGCTGGGTGTTGATGCTTTCGGTGTCGATCTTTCCCCTGGGATGATCGAGGCAGCTCGGCGTGACCACCCTGGACTGCGGTTCGGGGTGGGTGGTTCTATGACGGAGCTGGACTTCCCGGCGGCCTCGATGGCCGGCATGCTGGTTTGGCAGTCGTTGA
The DNA here is from genome assembly GCF_000308715.1 of Nocardia tenerifensis NBRC 101015. GTDB lineage: Bacteria > Actinomycetota > Actinomycetes > Mycobacteriales > Mycobacteriaceae > Nocardia > Nocardia tenerifensis. The sequence goes on along the minus strand of NZ_BAGH01000606.1, from coordinate 15,878 downwards.
TCCACGTCCCCGACGACGAGGTCCCGGCCGTGCTGAGGCACTTTCATCAAGTACTGCGTCCCGGCGGACCACTGCAATTACTGTTCCACGTCGGCACCGAGTCGCAGTTGAAGACCCAAGGCTATGGCGGTCACCCGATGAATGTCCATGTCCACCGTCGGCAGCCGGACCTCATGACGACCTGGCTGCGTGATGCCGGATTCAAGGTCGAGGCTCACATGCTGCTCGCCCCAGAAGAGAAAGCTTCGCAAGCAATACTTTTCGCACGTCACCAGCCCTACCAGTAGTTCAGAGAAGCCTGCCTGCGCTGTAGCCAACTCCACGTCAACCCGACAATGCTGCCCCGGCTCGACCAACTCGAAGCTCGCAAACGCCGGGCCGCCGCCCAAGGCTGGCTGGGCGAGATCGAAGGCATCGATCGCACCCTTTCCTGTCTCCGCGACAAACGAACGAACGCGCAACGACTCCAAACCACGGCAAGAGCGGTGAGCCTCGGGTTCCCTGCCACCAGACCTGAGCCAGCGAGGTAGAACCCGACTACGCGTCTTTCTGCTCGGTACGTAGCGGCTGCGGACATCCCCGCAACTGCGGATGAGGCCCAGAGGATGGGCCCCTCCGTACCACCTGCGAATCGCGCGGAAAGCAATATAGTGCGTTCACAGAATCGCTGAGTCCTTGCGTCTCAGGATTTAGACGGCGACGGTACGGACTCGTTGCAGAGACTCATCGAAAAGCCAGCGCAGCGCGAGCATGGCTGCGACCACACCGAGCAAATGTGATCGCTGACGACTGCTCGCATGCTGCGCCAGAATCCGTGGAGAGCACAGTTCGGGTACTGGCCAGGCGCAGCCTGCGCGAACCCGGCATCACCGTTGTCTTGCTCAGCCGCCGTATACCGTGCGCTAGCTACTTCGGATAAGCGTCTCCGAGTAGGCTGGCAGCTCGATCGTATCCGCTGCCACAGTGCGAATCTCGGAGATGGTGTCACCGGGTACGAAGGCCGGGGCGGCGGTTGGGGCGGCGGTGTAGGTTGTGGCCTGCCGTGCGCCGATCAGGCTGGGTGGCAAGGCGATCCGCAGCGGACGGTCGGCTGCGTTGATCAGAACTGCCACGGTATCTCCTGCGGCGGACGTTAGTTCGGCGCCGGTGAACGCCTCCGCCAACCCGGTGTAGGCCGGGACGAGCAGAGCCGCGGGACTTTCGATACCCGGGTCCAGCCGCAGCGCGCGGACGGTGGTCGAGTCGTCCAGGCTGCGGTAGAGCGGTGTCAGCGCCCAGTTCAACGCGGTCCGGCCGAAGAGTTCGGATCCGCCTGAGCCATCGGAGATCAAGGCGTGCAGTGGTTGATTGGTGGTCCCGCCGCCGCCCGTGGTCGCGGTGGGCGCACCGTTGAGGGCGCAGTGCATGACGGCCATGCCGACGCGCGGGTCCAGCAGTGCCCGCAGGGTGAAGGAGGCGACGCTGAGCGCGACGGCCCAGGTTTGCTGCGGTGCCGGGAAGTTTCGCAGCAGCGGCAGGTCTTCCCTGCCCATCTGGTTGTATTCGGTGAACCAGATTTCCATCCCGGTGGGCACCTTCGGTAGCAGGCGCTGGGCGAGTTGCGTCCACTGCACGACACCGCCGGACGCGGTGGACGAGACGTCGGCCGTGACCGGATCCACGATCCAATACGGATGGATCACCACCGCGTCGGCGCCGCGAATCGTCCCGTACAGCTGGTCATTCCATGCGCGGAACCGGTCCCCCAGGGCCGTGCCGAGCACGGAGGAATCATCGGCGGCGGCGACGCCGATGCGGGCGTGGGGGAACTCCCGGCGGATCGCCGTGATCCACTCGTTCATGGTCCGCGCGTAGTCGGCTCCGGTCGGATAGACCTCGGAATACCGTGCCATCGGCATCCATAGCTCGTTGCCGAGTTCGACGTAGCGCACCGGCATCCCGAGCTGCTGTGCGTGGCGCAACATGTCGAGCTGGTCGTCCAGGGTCGAGTTGGCCACATTGAGGTCGAAGATCGGTGTCGCGCCGGTATGGCCGACCAGTTCGGCCCAGTCGCTCAGTAGCAACGGCGTTCGACCGTCGTTGCGTCCGGCGAACCCGCCGCCCTCGTGCTCGTCGAAAAGTCCGGTGCGCCAATCCAGCCACTGCGAGGTGGTGCCGCCCTGTACGCGCAGCAGTCCGGTACCGGTGGCGGCGAGCGCGTCGCGGAAGCCTCGTGCATGCCACTGCGCCGCATTCTGTGCGGAAATGATGCGCGCCCCGTTGACGCCGAAGAACTCGCGACCGGCGGTGCGGCTCATCTCCTGCGCGACAAGCCGATACGGGCTCGAGGCGGGACCGGCCGAGGTCGTCGGCGCGGTACGTCCCATGGTGTACACCGCCGCCGCGCCTATTACGCTCGCGCCGAATGCGCGCCTGCTGATGGCGCGGTGCGGGAGTTTGGATTCGTTCACCCGTGGTCTCATTTCCGGTCGTTGTTGGACACGCAGCGGATGCGTGGATGCTGTTGTGGATCAAGGGCATTGAGCGCGAGGTCGACCGTTCTCGGGTCCGTCGAGCCGGCGATGTGTCCGGTGCGGTCCTCGGGGCAGCCGTCCTGGACGAGGATGTTGGTGACGTTCGGGGCGTTGATGAACGCGGAGGTGTATGGCGTCACGATCTGGTCCTCACGCGTGGCGATCATCGTGTAACGCACGCCATCGGCGGTCATCCCGTCCTTGTCGAGCTCCTGCAGGAACGGCGAGCCCGCCATCATGTCCGTCAGGGCCGGCCGGTCGGGAATCACCAGCGGCAGCACCGCCGCCGACCCGGTCGTATCGACCCCCGCCACGACCGTGCGCACGCCGTGCTGTGGACCGAAGATCGACACGACCTGACGAGCCGAACCAGCCGCCCCCGCAGCGAGTTTCAGGCTCACCGCGCGAGCGATCAGGCCCCCTTGCGACTTGCCCACCAGGTCGAGCGAGTCGACACCATTGACGGCCAGGATCCGTTCGGCGGCCCGGGTGAAGTAGTCGACCGACACCGAAACCGGTTGCATCGAGTCGTATTCCATGCCGTAGACGCAACGACCGTCAGCGAGCAGTGCGTCACGCACCGGGCCGAGACTCTGTTCAACATCGGCATTCGTGCCATGGACCAGCAGGACCGGCACATCGCGGTGCGCCGCACACGCGGCGATATCGGCGATCGCGGTGGGAGACGGCGCCGCGTGCGCCGCACCCGCCCAGACCACGGAGACGGCGGCCAGCACTGCGACCCCGGTCGCTGTGGTACGCAATGATCCTCCCGAGATAGTGGACCGGACATATATGCTCAAAGCATGATCATCGAGTCGGCGCCGCTTGTAAATATGTGCATGGGCACTCATGGAGATCTCTTAGATTCGGCTACCCCGTGACCCGCCGCCCAGAGCGCGGTATCAGCGCAGGGCTCCAGCCGAGGTCCCCCGCACTAGATTTGCCGGGTGGACACATGCGAGGCACGATGCTGGACAACCTGATTCTCGGCTTGCTGGGCTTGGGTCCGCTCTCTGGCTACGACCTGGGCAAGTGGATGGACGGGCCGGGACGATTCACCGGCTACCGCGTCACCTTGCCGCAGGTGTATCGCACGCTGAGCAAACTTGTCGAGCGCGACCTGGTGCGCTACGAGATCGAACCCCGTGAGGGCAAACCCGATGCCAAGGTCTACCGGCTCACCGAGACCGGCACCCAGGCATTGCTGGACTGGGCACACTCCCCTTTCGAGCCCGCGCCGCGCCCGATGGACCCGGATTTCATGCTGCGTTTCCTGCTCACCGGAGTCCTGGGCCGTGACTACGCCATCAGCGTGCTGCGCACCGAACTGGACTATCGGCGCGCCCAAGTCCGGAACCCCACCCGGGTCGATGAATGGGTAAGCGCTCTGGATCCCCTCGACCTGATCGATCCGCGCTGGGCAGCTACGGTCCTGCGCGCCGCCCATGACCAGGGCCGGGCCTCGACCGCTTCCTACATCGGCTGGCTCGAAGTCACCCTCGCCGACTTCGAGAACCGGCCTGACTCATAGGAATCCCGCGCGCTGGGGAACTCTCATTGTCCACGCAGCATTCGTACGGCTTCGCGATCGATCCGCGGTCGCAATTCGGAATCGGGAACATCGGCGAGTCCGGTCGCTCCGCGTAGGAAGGAGCCGAACAATCGCCACCCGAGCTCAAGCGCCGCGACGTTGGCAACTGCTATGGCGGCGGCGCGATCGTCAGGGTGATGGTGGCGTGACTGGTCGAGCAGGCGCTCCATGATCGGGAATCGGTCCTGCAGGGATCCGACATCGAAGCCGTCGAGGATGCAGCGGGCCAGCACCTGCCAATGACGTTGCCAGCGTGGGTCGTTCGCGGTCAGCGGATCGTTCGCGTCCAAAGCCGCGGTCTCGGCTCCGAGATGGTTCAGCACCGCGGCCACCAAGCTGTCCTTCGCGCCGAAGTGCCGGAAGACGAGGCCGTGATTGACCCCGGCTCGCTCGGCGATGTCCCGGATCGACGTGGCGGCCGGGCCCCGTTCCGCGAACAGCTGCGCGGCACTGTCGAGCACGGCGGAGACCACTTCCTCTCGTCCGATGGGAACGGCTTCGGCCGGGGGTTTCGTTGCGCGCTTCGTAGTCACGTGACTACACTAGCCCACATCATGCTGTAGTCAGTTAACTACAGAGCTTCCCACTCATTCGCGAGGATCCTCATGACCCCGACCACCGTGCCCGCCGCGCAAGACCCCACCGCCACACTCGACGCCCGCCCGGTTCGGCTTCCCGGCTATCCGCTCATTACGGGTCCTTTCACCCACCTCGCCGTCGAACGTGACCGATTGGCCGCTCTGCGTTGGCAGCATTTCGACGCCGTCCAGGTCGGGTCCACCTTGGGTGCGGAGATCTCCGGTATCGACCTGGCTGCCGATCTCGCCGATGAGGTCATCGCCGAACTCCGGCAAGCTCTGCACGACTACAAGGTGCTGTTTTTCCGTGACCAGCCGATGCCCCCCGCCCAGCATGTCGCCTTCGCCCGGCGATTCGGTGAGCTCGAGGTACACCCGTTCGTGCCCTCCAACACCGAACATCCCGAACTGGTCCGGTTTCAGAAAAGCGCACAGGTCAGCGGTTTCGAGAACACTTGGCACCACGACGTCACCTGGCGTGAACAGCCCTCGATGGGTGCGATCCTGCACGCGCTGTCGGTGCCCGATCTCGGTGGCGACACCCTGTTCTCCGACATGTACGCCGCTTACGACGCCCTCGACGCAGAGACCAAAGACCTGATCGCCGATCTCGATGCGGTGCACGATTTCACCCGCGCCTTCGGCCACGCGCTGCCCGAGGAACAGCGGGCAATTATGCGCGCCAAGCATCCGGCGGTACGTCATCCGATCGTGTGCACGCATCCCGTCACCGGTCGGCGCCACCTCTATGTGAACCGCATTTTCGTCGACCATGTGGCCGGCATGGACCCCGATGCCGGAGCCGAATTGATCGATCGGCTGTGTCGCCAAGCCGATTACCCCGAGCACCAGACCCGGCTGTGCTGGGAACCGCACACGGTGGCTTTCTGGGACAACCGGGCGGTGCAGCACTACGCGGCCAGTGATTACTGGCCGGCGGTCCGCGTCATGGAACGCGCGTCCATCGCCGGCACGCGCCCGCATCGCTGACGCTATGACCGACGAAGACCAGCATGTGCCACCGACCAGTTCCGCCTCATCGGCCGCGGCGGAGGTGTTCGCGAAATTCAAGCAGCTCGACGGATTCAAGCGCAGCGCCGACGCAGTGGGCCCGGTCCTGGCCTTCCTCATCGGATACCAGGTAGCGGGTGCGCACGGCGGTGTCGCCGCGGCCATCGGCACCGCGGCTGCCCTGGCCGTCACCCGCCTGATCCGGGGCGACTCGGTGCGCGTGGTGTCGGCGTCCCTGATAGCCGTCGTCCTCTACTCGCTGTTCGTGCAATACAGCGGTGAGGGCCGAGACTTCTTTCTGCTCAACATCATCGGCTGCGGGATTCTCATGGTGCTGTTCGGCGTCAGCCTCGCCGGGCGGATGCCCGCCACACTGTGGATCTGCCGGAAGACGCGCATCGAGCCGGTCGGCGAGATCGCACCGGACCGGTTGCGCCTGCACCGGCGGATCACCGCCGTCTGGCTCGTGAACTGGGTTCTGCATCTGATGGTGCTGGCACCGCTGTACGCCCTGAATTTGGTTGCCGCCCTGGGCATTGCCGCGATGCTGCTCGGCAAGCCGTCGGTCGTCGTGCTGGTGGCCGTCACCTGGTGGCAGGTGCAACGGTCCCGCCCGACCCATCGCGACGACGCCGAACCCGCCGCTGCGGATTGAACCGAGCCCTCGCTGCCCACCCTCTCGCCATCGACGAAACAGGAGCAAGATCGCATGCCCGAAACTCACTCCGTTCCCGCTCACACCGCCGCCGCCGGGACCGCGGCCTTCCTGGGATTCGCCCTGGAGCAAGTCACCCATCTGTATTCGCGCGGACACGGACCGGCCGGCGCGGCCGAGGTCATCGAGGCGGCGCCGCGCACGTACTACATTCGGCCCGGGATCGTGAACGTCGGCCTGTTCGAAACCGACGAGGGCCTGGTCCTGGTGGACACCGGACTGCCCGGCGATGGGCCGTCACTGCTGAGAGCGATTCGCTCGATCTCCGACAAGCCGCTGCACACGGTCGTGTACACGCATGGACACGTCGATCACGCCTTCGGCCTATGGGCCTTCCTGGAAGCCGGTGAGACACCGCGAATCATCGCCCACGAAAACCTCATCGGGCACTTCGAGCGCTACATGAAAACCCCAGGCCTGAACACGATCATCAACAATCAGCTATCCGGTGGCACGGAAGGCAAATCCTGGCCCACCGAACGCGGCGATTTCGTCTGGCCCACCGAGACCTTCCGAGCCACGCTGGAGCTGACCATCGGCGGTGAGCGTTTCGAAATCCGGCACGGTAAAGGCGAAACCGACGACTGCGCCTGGGTGTGGGCCCCCGAACGCGGCGTCATCGCGGCCGGTGATCTGGTCACCGGTTATCTGCCGAACGCGGGCAATCCTCGCAAGGTGCAGCGTTACGCCGAGGAGTGGGCCGAGGCCGCCGAAGCGATGGCTGCCCTGCGCCCCGAGATCATCCTCCCCGGCCACGGTGTTCTCGTCCGAGGCGCGGACGCTATCCACGATGAGCTCACCACCATGGCCGCCTACCTGCGCCACATCGTCGATCACGCACTCGCCGGACTGAACGCTGGTCTGCTGCACGACGAGATCGTGGAAACCTTGCGTATCCCAGCGGAACTGGCTACCCATCCCCGGCTGCCCGCGATCTACGATCGCCCGGAATTCATCTGCCGCAACGTCATTCGCCGCTACAGCGGATGGTGGGACGGACACCTGGCCGATCTGCTGCCCGCACCCAAACGTGACCGTGCCCGCCAATACGCCGAGCTGGCGGGCGGATCCGGCGCGCTGGTCACTCGCGCGCGGGAACTCGCCGCTACCGATATCCGGCTCGCCTGCCATCTCGCCGAGACCGCGTTCCTGGCCGCACCCGAGGATCCCGCAGCCCGGCAATGCTATGTGGAGATCTTCACCCGCCGCGGCGAGACCGAACCCGCCCTGATGGCCAAAGCCATCTTCGGCGAAGCATTCAAACGGGCTCGCGCGGCCGAAGAACATCACCGCGGCCAGAGTTAGAACCTGGAGGGCTCGGCCGCGCATTCACCTGCCTCAGGTGCGAGTTGCCGAGCCCATCAGTATGGCGGCGATCTGCGCGAAGAGTCCGACCAGCGGGGTTTGCGGTGCCGACGGTGAGAGGATATGCGCGCCGTAGTGGACGATCACCAAATCATTTCCCGGGGAAATGAGCAAGCGTTGGCCGTGAATTCCGCTGGCCATATAAGAGCCGTGGCCGTCGTTGAGCAGCCACCAGAGGTCGCGGTAGCTCAACGACGCCGGTGCGTCGGCACCATCTCGGGGCAGCCGGACCCGGGCCGTAAGGCCCTCCGGCACGCGCGCGATCGCATCGACCACGCGGGCGGGAACGATCTGCCGGTCACCGACGGCACCGCCGCACCGCAGCATCTCCCCGAGCCGGGCGACGTCGGGCGCGGTGGCGGCGAAACCGCCGCACGCCATCTCCGTGCCCGCGGGATCGAGCATGTAGCACCCGTCCTCGGCGGCGCCGATTTTCGACCAGAGCAGTGTGCTGAACAGTTCGGCGGTCGAGATTCCGGTGATGCGGCGCAGCACCTCCGCGAGTCCTTCGACATTGCCGTTCTCGTAACGGAATGCGCGGCCGTAAGGGCCGGCGGCGCGGGCGGTGGCAAGGTGGTCGAGGATGGTGGTGGGACCGCGGTAGCCTTGCGGCCGTAGCGATGGCGTCACCACGGCCCAGTAGCGGTGGGCTTCCAGCACTCGATCGTAGGGGCGGTCGCCGAAGCGGACGTCGGTGCTCATGTGCAGGAGCTGGTCGACCGTCGCGTCGCCGTATCCGGTTCCGGCGAATTCGGGAACGTAGTGCGCGACTTGCGTTTTGCGGCTGAGCAGGCCTTCGTCTTCGAGCAGTGCTGCCAGCAAGCCGAGGTAGGACTTGGCCGCGGAGGCGTTCAGGTGCGGTTCGTGTGCCCGGTAGCCGTGCAGGTATGTCTCATAGACTTTGCGGCCGCGGTGCATGACCAGCAGTGCGTCGGTCTCGGATTCGGCCAGCGCCGTCGCCAGCGCGACGGTGCGGCCATGGGTCCAGGCGACGGAGATCTCCGACAGGTCGACCAGACCAGTGCTCAGCGGCCGAGGGTTTTCCGCGCCGCGCCATACCGCTCGGGTGGGCCCGGTTTCGCGCACCGATGTCGCGTTGTGGCGAACGTGGGCGGGATCGAGAAACCCACGCCCCCAAATGATGTCGTCGTTGCGCAGCGTTGCTGTCACGGTGCCGGGGTTCCTTCCGGAGGCCGCTTGTGGGCTCGTCGGTCGTCGGGGAATTCAGGGTTGGGCGAGGAGCAGTTCGCGGGCGATGCCGTTGCGCTGGATTTCCGAGGACCCGGTGAGGATGCGGAACATGCGCAGGCGTTGGAACAGCGATTCGATTTCGCTGCCGCGCACCACACCGGCTTTGCCGTGTATCTGGACCGCGTGGTCAGCGATGTCGAACGCCTTTTCCGCGACGAACAGCTTGCACAGGAATGCCTCGACCCGCGGCCTGCTCCCGGCGTCGAGTGCGGCGAGTGCGTCGTAGGTCATCGACCGGGCGGCGTAGTAGTCGGCTGCCATATCCGCCAGGCGATGCTGGATCGATTGCAGCATCCCCAGCGGGGCACCGTTGACCATCCGGGTTTTGGCGTAGTCCACCGACAAGGTCAGTGCGCGGCGGGCGCCGCCGAGCGCGGTGGGGCAGTGCAGCAGCCGGTTGACCGTGACGCGGCCCAATCCGATGCGCAGGCCTTGGCCGATGTCGCCGAGCAGTTGTTCGGGGCCGACGTAGCAGTCGTGGAGCAGGATGTCGGCTTCGATGTGCTCTCCCGACATCGGCAGATCCCCTTCTGCCACTGTGCATCCGGGGGCGTCGAGGTCTACCAGGAACGCGGAGTAGGTGTCGGTGCCGGCCATGCGGGCGATAAGGACCGAGAAGTCCGCGAAGGGTCCCGCACTGGAGAAGACCTTGTGGCCGTTGAGCCGCCAGCCGTCGCCGTCCGGGGTGGCGGTGGTGCGGATGCCGCGCACGTCGGAACCTGCGTCTTGTTCGGTCAGCGAGAAGCAGCACGCGCGTTCGCCGCGCAGCACCGGCAGCAGATACTTCTCCAGCTGGTAGGCGGTGGCGTGCTCGAAGATCGAGCCGACCCGTAGCGGTCCGCCCATGTCGCCGAGCACCGAGGTTGCCAGGATGCGCCCGGAGGCGCCGATCTCTTCTTTCAGGGCGGCCAGTTCGGTGAAACTCAGGCCCTGGCCACCATATTCGGCGGGCAGGTGGATGCCGTAGAAGCCGAGCTCGCGGCTGCGTTGCCACACCGGCTCCAAAGTCTGGCGGGTGTAGCGCGATTCGCGGGTCAGCCCGAGTCCGGCCTCGTAGTCGGCGAGCTCGGTGTCGAGGTAGGTGCGCAGCCGTTCGACCAGATCTTGTAGCTGCGGGTTGTCGGAATAGCTCGGAGTAAGGGTGAAAGTCATTGCGAGGTCTCTGCTTTCAGTTGACGCCGCGTGCGGTGGTGGTCCAGTAGGGTGCGCGCACGGCGCGGCGGTCGAGTTTGCCGTTGCGGTTGACCGGCAGGGTGGGGACGAAGTCCACTGACTGCGGCTTCTTCATCCGCGCCAGCTTGGCGGCGCAGTGCTCAATCAGCTCTGCCTCGGTCGGGTCGGTGCCCGCGCGGGCCACGACCACTGCCTTGACCGCTTCACCCCACTGCTCGTCGGGCACGCCGACCACACAGGCTTCGGCGACCGCGGGATGCTCGTAGAGGACGGCTTCGACCTCGCTGCAGTAGATGTTGAAGCCGCCGGAGATGATCATGTCCTTCTTGCGGTCGACGATGAACAGATAGCCGTCGTGCCGGAAGTAGCCGACATCGCCGGTGTGCACCCACCCGTCCCGGAACGTCTCCGCCGACAGCTCCGGTTCGTGCCAGTACTCGCGCACACAATCCGGCCCGCGGGCCACGATTTCGCCGATTTCGCCTGCGGGCAACGGGATTCCGGCGTCGTCGACGACGCGGACCTCGGTGTCGAAGACCGGGCGGCCGCAGGAGCTGAGCAATTCCGGGTCGGATTCGATGCCGTGCACGATGTCCTCGGAAGTCAATACCGTGATGCCGCTGGTGGTCTCGCCGAGGCCGTAGCCCTGCATCACGACCGGCCCGAAAACATCCACCGCGTCTCGCAGCCGTTGCGGCGACACGGGTGCGCCGCCGACACCGAGACAGGTGAGGCTGGACAAATCCACCTCGGTGATCGCCGGGTGCTGCATCAGCATGTTCAACATCGTCGGCACAACGAAAGTGGCGGTGACGCGCTCGGTTTCGATGGTGCGCAGAAATGTGCCGGTCTCGAAGGCAGGCAGGATCACCACCGCCCCGCCGCGCGACAGGACCGCCAGCAAGACCATCCCCGAGGCGTGGGTAATCGGACCAGGAGCCAGGTAGCGCTCGTTCAGGTGCGGCGCCGAGCCCGGACTCATCAACCGTTTGCGCATATTGGCCAGCCGGTTTCCGGTGGTCTGCACCGCAGCTTTGAGCGAACCGGTCGAGCCCGAGGTGTAGTTCAGGACCGCCGGATGATCTTCGTCGACGTCGACAGAAATCGGCTTGGCGCTGCCTTGCTCGAGCAGTTTCCCGTAGGTCCCGGCGTCGGCGTAATCGAAAACCGCGCAGTCGATTCCCGCTTCGGCGACGGCGGTGAAAGCGGCTGCGGCATGGGCGGTATCGACGAACAACACGCGCACGTCCGCGTCACGCAGCACGTGCGCCAGCTCCCCGCCGGCCAGCCGGGCGTTGATCGGCACCCGCACGAAACCGCCCTTCGACAGCGCCATTTCGGTCACTACGAGTTCTCCGCAGTTGGCGGCGAAGGTGGCGACAGCCTGTCCGGGCGTGATGCCGGTGCGCAGCAGGGCCGAAGCCAATCGGTTCGCTTCGTCCTCCAGCCTGCGGTAATTCCATCGCGCCGGGCCGCAGACCAGCGCCTCGCGCTCGGGCCAGAAAGTGGCGCTTCGGGTCAAATAACCGCCCAGGTTCATCAACAGACTCCAAATATGACGCAGTGACTGATATTGAACAGCATGTCTATTTACTGTCGCGGTGTCAACGCCCCGCTATGCTGACCCTTCAAGTCACGCCGAGAGAGAGGCCCGAATCGTGCCGCCCGAAGACCGTCGCGTCCGGCGCAGCCGCCGCGCGCTGCGCGAGGCCCTGGTTTCCCTGACGCTCGAGCGCGGTTACTCCAGCGTCACGGTCGAAGACATCACCGCCCGCGCCGACCTGGGCCGAGCCACGTTCTACAGCCACTACACCGACAAAGACGATCTGCTGCAGCAGATCGTCACCGATCTGATCGAGGACCTGAACCAGCGCCTGGAACCCCTGGCCGACCCCGGCGAGGTCGGCTTCACCGGCAAACCCGTACTGGAGGTGTTCCGGCACGCGGCCGAGGAGCGCGACGCCTACCGGGTGATCCTGCGCGGCGAAGGCGACGGCCGGGCGCTGCGGCGCTACATCGAGGACCGCACCGCCGTAGCCGCGGCCACCTTCGCCGCGCGGGCGAAGAATCTCGGCGTCACGCCAAAGATGGACATCTACGTGCTGGCCCGCGCCTGGGTCGGCGAGCAGACCGCGATCATGCAGTGGTGGCTCGAGACCGATCCGCCGCCGGTTCCACTCGAGGATGTCGCCGCGATGCTGCGCACCCTGTCGCTACACGGCCGATACCGGGCTATGGGTTTCGAGGACGAACCACCAGCCTGACCCGGCGAGCCCGAACCCACCCGAGCGGTGACCACCATGGTCACCGCTTTTTTTACGCAATACAGTGCGACCAATGATAGACATCGTGTTCGCTATTGAACTTTGCGACCAGTCATGGTGTTATTGCCGTCACCGCCGCTCGCCTGTGTGACCCGTCACAGCCGAGGACAGGCGGTCATCCACCGCGGAGCGCGTGGAACCGCACGACGATCCCGCAGGTTCGCCGAACCGCTACGCCATGACCTGAATCGAAGGACACGATGAGCAACACCACCGCTACCCTTACCGCCGGCACACTGATCGCCGCGCTGACCATCGCCGCCGGCGCGGCGGCGGCCGCGCCCGCAGAACACCAGGTGGTGAACTACACGACCCACGCCAGCGAACACGCGACGGTCATTACCACCGACTCCGGTTCGATGGCCGTTGAGGATGGCACCTTCAAAATCAAATCCAACGCGGGAACAGTGCTCGCGGGTACCGAATTGTCCTTCCGCGTCGACGATTTCGTGTTTCCGATCGTCGCCGATATCCAGGGCCGAACCGCGACACTCACCCCACGGTTCGATCGGGAGAATGCCCGCTACCAGCCCGTCGCGCTCCCGTTCGAGAACCAGGCTCCGTGGAAGTCGGAGTACGAGCGCGAACAGGCGGCCTGGAGCCGCATGACCTCCACCATCCAGACCGGCGGCACCATCGGCACGATCGTGGGAGGCATCGGCGGCGCGGCCGTCGGGTGCATCCTCGGCGGCATCGCCGGAGCAACGGTCGCCGCCGCGGCCATCATCGGCCTGTTCGGCGCCTTCCTGCCCGCCGCGGCCATCGGCTGCCTCGGTGGCGTGATGGCCGTCGGCGCCCTGGGCACCCTCGCCGGCGCCCTCCTCGTCGCTGCCCCCGTCGCGGTCATGGCGGCCGTGCAGTACTTCACCACCATCACATCCCCGGCACCCAAAGCAGTGAAGTAACACCGCGTCCCCTCCTCGAAGCGCGGGTGGACCCCCCATCCGGTCCACCCGTCGCACCCACCGGACGCCATCTCACGTCATCGCTCGAGAGGAATTCCATGAGCACCGAGACCACCGGTCTGGCCGCGCCCCCACACCGGGCGCGCCGCGCCCGAACATTGAGCCTGCTGACCGCGTCCACCGCGATGGACAACACCGAATCGAGCCTGACGACCGTGCTCTTCCCGCTCCTGCGGGAAGCGCTGGGACTCTCCTCGGCAGCGCTGGGAACCGTGGTCGCGGTATCCAAAGCCGTCGGTGTGTTCGCCGCGTTCCTCTGGGCATTGCTCGCCCAGCGCTACCCCCGCAAAACAGTGCTCGCGGTATGTTCGGGGTTCTGGGGCGTCTGGGTCATCTTCGCCGGATTCTCCACCAGTTTCCTGCAATTCGTCATCCTCTACGGCATCGCCGCGGCCGGTTTCGCGGGCGCGGGACCGATCGCGCTGTCCATCCTCGGCGACATCTACGACGACGACCGGCGCGGGCGCGCCACCGGGATCCTCTACGGCGGTGTCGCCATCATCGCGGGCGGCAGCGCTCCCCTGTTCGGTCTGCTGTCCGGATCCGCGGACGGATGGCGCTACGGCTACCTCATCTCCGGCGGGGTCTGCGTGCTCATCGGCATCCTGATCATGCTGTTTCTCGACGACCCCCACCACGACGCGCTCACCCTCGCGCCCACACCCTCCCAACCACTGGAAATCATCGAGGGCAAGGCTCGGGCCATCCAGCGGGAGCTGCGGGAAATACTGAGGATCAAATCGTTTCGCCTGATTCTGTTACAGCGGGCGCTCTCCGGCCAGAACGTGATCATGAGCTTCGGAGTCGTATTCCTCGTCGAGGAACGCGGATTCAGCACCGCCGTAGCATCTGTCGTCGCGCTCCCGTTCGCGGTGGGCTACCTTTCCGGAACCATCGTCGGCGGTCGCGCCAACGACGCCATCCATCGCCTACTTCCCAGCAGCGGCCGAGTCGTGATGCTGCAGGCGAGCCAAATCCTCTTCGCCGCAGTCGCATTGCTCACCACGCAGCTGATGTGGGGCTCGATCGCGATCTATGCGGCCCTGTTCGGTCTGCTCGGTTTCCTGCAGGGCCAAGTGCCGGTGGTCAATCGACCCCTCATCATGGCCGTGGTGGCGCCGCGGCTGCGGCCGCTGGCCTTCGCGGTCTCGGTGTCCATGGTCGAAGGCCTCGCTTACGCCGGATACGCCCTGCTCACCGGGTTCCTCGGCGACGCCATCGGGCTACAGGGCGCACTTTTGCTCGTCACCGTCGTCCTGACCGTCGTCAACGGCTTGGGGTCAGCCGCGCTGTATCGACCGTACGCCCGCGACAGCGTCGCCATACCCGAACCGAGCCCGAAAGACCTTGGATGAAAACACTATTCACACCGCTATCACCCCCTACCGCCCCGGCCGACCTGAAACCCGCGACCCCCATGGTGGACTACCGATTCACCCTCGCCGCGGAACGCACCTTCCTCGCCTGGATCCGCACCGCGCTGGCGCTGCTGGCCGGCGGCGTAGCGACCCATGAACTGGCGCACACCTTCGCCACCCCGATGCTGCGCACTCTGATCGCGACGAGCGTTGTGGGGCTCTCAGCGGTGGTGGCCGTGGGCGCCTACCGACGCTGGCGCGTCGTCGACAACGCGATCCGCCACGACCGTCCCCTGCCCGATTCTCGATTGATGATGGTTTTGGCCGCGCTGGTCGCCGCCGTCGGAATTGTGGCCGGGGTCGCGGTGGCAACCGGATGAGCGCCACCCCGCGAGACCCGGGACTCCAAGCCGAACGCACGGCGCTGGCATGGCGACGGACCGCCGCCACCGCGATGTGCACCGCACTGCTATTGGCACATCACGCCACCCAACGCAACAGCATTCCCACAGCCATCGCCCCGATCGTGACGGCCACCTGCTTGGTCGTCCTCGCAGCCCTCGGCCACCAGCGCGGACGGCGACTCATGACCGACCACCACAGCAGCGCGCACACGGCGACACTACTCACCTCGCTCGCCGTGGCCGCCACATCCGGCACGATCGCGATCGGACTCTTCCTCAGATGAGGACCATCCAACGCCACAGTCAGGGTATTGACACCCTAGTGCTTCGAAACCGCTGGCGGCGAGGGGCAAACCGCGCATCTGATGGCTGACTTCACCGTGACCGGCCGTGGGAGTGGGCAATAGACGGCGGCGCGGTCGCACCCGCGATGCTGTCGACGGAAATGCGGCATTGAGGGTTCATCGTCGTAGAAGCGACACGCCAACACATCACACCGGAGGCCCCTGCGAGGCAAGGTACTCAGCTCGAACACTGCCGCGACCGGAACCCTCCGCGCCCCACACTTGATAAGGCCGGCACACCGATCGATCAGATCCGCCCGGAATTGGCGCTGCTCGGTCTGAC
>NZ_BAGH01000607.1 GCF_000308715.1 Nocardia tenerifensis NBRC 101015 | reverse complement strand
TTGATCAACCTCGCCCCATCGGAGCTGGTCAACCGATCATGACGAACTGGTGGCGGCATCGCCCGAGAAGCCTCAGCCACCAGTTCCCTCTCGGGCTGAATGCACCGGCCGGACTTCGAGGCGGGGCCTAGTTCAGTAGGCGGACGGAGGCCGCTTCCGAACGGCGGATGCTGTTGGGCAGGAAGAGGTTTCGTCTTGCGCGCAACGGCGGGCCCTCGTTGGCCCGGGTAATTCCCATTCGGCGGCCCCGGACCGAATGTCCTGGTTTACTCTGAGCCACGTGGTCCGATCAGTGGCCGACCACGCCGCTCAATTCGTCCGGCGCCGCGGGCAGGGTCGCGCTCGCGGCTATCGCGCCGGTGGCCAGGTCGATGCGGTGCACCTGCTTGGTGGCCGGATCGGACACATAGGCCATTCCGCCCCGGCTGAACAGTGCCGGACGCGGCTCTTGCCATTTCAGCGGCTCCTGCCACGGCGCGAGCACCGGGATGGAGCGGGTGACGGTGCCCGCCGCCGGGTCGATCACGTGCAGGCGACCATCGGTGCCGAGGACCAGCGCCTCGCCTTGCGGCCCGCGCGCCAGTGAGCGGAAGGTGTAGCTGGTGCCGATATCGACCAGCCGCAGTGTGCCGCTGACCGTGTCGATCAGCGAAACCTGCTGGGGCCGTTCTAGTTCGGCGTCCTTGTCCTGCTTGTAGTCGCCGAGCACGATCGGCGAGACGTCGCTGCCCGCCGCGTTTCCGATGCGGCCGTACGGGGTCGGGCTGGTGACCTTGGTGATGGTTCCATTGCGGTAGACGAGAGCGCCTGTCTGGCAGCCGATTACGACTGCCTCGTCCTTGGCGGCGGCCTCACCGTGGACACCGGGGCAGTCCTCGTTGCGGGCGATCTCCTTGCGCTGGGCGTCGAGCACCACGGCCCCGACCCGCTTTTCCTCGGTGCCGAGCGTGACCAGCAGGTTGCCGTTGGCCAGTTGCACCGCGACTCCGTGATGCGGGGCCGCCGTACGGTAGACCTCGGTGGCGGGCTTACCCGAGCCGAGCGAGGCGGAATCGAATGCGGTGACCTCACCGGTGCCGTCGGCGAAGAGCACCGTGCGGCCCGCATGGCGCACCACGTGACCTGGCTTGACGGCGGGGAATTCGGCGCCGGTGAATTTCGCGCCGGCCGCGTCGAAGACTCGGAAGCCGTCCTTGACCGTCACCATCAGGTGCCGGTCGTCGCCGGCCGGGTTGAGCCGATTGAAGCCCTCCAGCCGCACCTCACCGGTCTTGGCCAGCGTTGTCGGGTCGAGGACGTAGATGCCCCCGTTGTACGTGACCGCGATCGGTTCGACGCCGGGAGCCGGCGCCGCCGACTCGGTGGAATCGCTTGTGCCGCAGCCGCTCAGGGCGACCACCGAAACGACGATTCCGGATAGAGCCACTGCCGTGGTGACTCTGGACCGCATGTGCATTCACTACTCCGTGTTCTCTTGGGACATCAGGGATTTGGTGCGGTGAGACCGCGCACGATCGCCGTGGTGTTGGCGCGCGTCATGTCCAGGAAGGTGGCCGCGCCGCCGCCCGGCGCGGTCAGCGACTCGGTGTGCAGCGCGATGACCTGCACCCGCACCCCGGCTTGGTCGGCCAGCACGCGGGCGAGCTTGTCGGGCTGGGAGGAGTCGACGAAGATCGCGCCGACCCCGGCGGTCCGGATGGCGTCCGACAGCGAGCGCAGATCCGACGAACTCGGCGAGGCGAGGGTCGTGCCGCTGGGGATCACCGCCCCGACCACCTGGAAGCCGAAACGTTGTGCGAGATAACCGAAGACGTGGTGGTTGGTGACCAGCTTGCGGCGCTCGGCGGGAATGCCGGCGAACTGCTCGGCGACCCAGTGGTCGAGCTGGTCGAGCTCGGTCAGGTAGCGATCGGTGTTGGCGCGGATCGCCGTCTCATCGATACCGCCGACGTGCTCGATGATCGCGGCGGCGATCGTCCGCACCGCCGCCCGCACCCGCTGCGGATCGGTCCAGAAGTGCGGATCGGGGCGGCCCGCGGATTCGTCGGAGGTGTAGCTGATCGGGTCGACGTGCTCACCGACCGCGAGCGTCGGGACCCCCGCGCTCTGGGCCGCCGACACATGCCGCGCCACGCCTTCCTCGAGCCCGAGCCCGTTGTGCACGACGAGCGCGGCGCGGTCGAGCTTCGCGGCCTGCTGGGCCGAGACCGCGAACGAGTGCGGGTCGGCGTTCGGGCCCATCAGCACCGTCACCTCGGTGGTGTCGCCGGTGATGGCACGGGTCAGATCACCGAGAATGTTGGTGGTGACCACGATTCCGGTGCGCTCACCACCGTCGGCGGTGCATGCGACGAGCAGTGGCGCGAGGATGGCCAGGGCGGTGAACACGCGCAGCATGGTGGTCTTCATTCTCCGGTCTCCACCATGTGGGTCGGTGCGAGATCGGTGGTGAAGGTGCGGGCCAAGCGCAGATTGTCGTTGTAGGCGATCTCGTAGACCTTTCCGCGAGGCCGGTCGTTGACGTACGCGCGCTGGGAATCGACCAGGATCGACGGTGCCGCGACACCATCGGCCAGCGGTTCGAGCAACGCGACCTGGGCTGTCTCCCTTGCGGTTTCGGGATCGAAGCTGTGCAACACTCCGTCGCGGGTCAGGGCGAGCACCGTGGCGCCCTCGCCTGCGGTGTTCACCGCGACGACCGGTCCGACCGGTGCCAGCGCCCAGCTTTTCTTCCGCACGTCGAGCGTCCACACTCCCCGCTCCCCTGCGCGGGCGGTGAGCGTCGCGCTGCCGGGGCGGTGAGTGAACTCCACCGCACGGTCGGCGGCGACCTCGCGCGGGTAGGGAATCTTCTGTCCGATGAAACCGCCGTCCTGCCCAGTCACCACCAAAGCACCGTCGGCACAACCGAATACGACGCCTCGGCGGGTCACCGCACGGCCGCGCGGATCTGCGCACGGCTCGGCGATCGTGGTCACCACCGCGTTGTCGCGGGTGCGCACCTCGACCTTGTCGCCCGCGGTGACCAGCACGTGCCCGGCGTACGGCAGCGCGGCGCCCGCGGTGATCCGCCCGCGCTCGACGATCGAACCCTCATCGAGCGCGCGACGATCCAGCAGCACCGTGTCACCATCTTCGAGCAGCAGCGCCGTCAGCACAGGATCGCTGTGCGCCTGCACCACGCGCCCGGCGAGGGTCCCGACCGCACGGACCGGGGCACGGTAGTAGTGCACGTGATCACCGTGATCGACCATCCATCCCCCGCTGTCCACCACCTGCGTCGAATTCCCCAGGCGCACATAGCCGTAGCGACCATCGCCGACGATTCCGCGCACACCCTCGGCCTGGCCCGCGTCCACGAACTTCTCCGTGGTCAGATCCAGTACCTTGATCGCGCCCTCGTCGGCGAGGATCAGCCGCGATTGCGGCTCGCCGGTCTCCTCGGCGCCGGCCACATAGCCGTGCGGGGTCTCGACCGGCGCAGCCGTCTCGGCGCTCGTTCCACAACCGGCCAGCGGGATCACCGCGAGCGCGCTCGCCGCTACGGCCGCCGTACGAAACCCTTTGCTGCGTAGTCGGTCTCGCAGCATCGCGGCCAGCGCGGATACGAAGAAGAGGGCGACCGCGACGGCCGCGATGGTCGCGCCGCCCGCCGTGCCCGCGTGCCAGGAGATCACGAGCCCCGCGACCGTGGCCACACTGCCCAGCACGGCGGCGAGCACCATCACCATCGGAATTCGGTTGGCCCAGTAGGTCGCCGCCGCCGGAGGCGCGATGAGCAATCCGAAGACCAGCAGCGTGCCGACGATATGGAACGACGCGACGATCGCCAGCGTCACCAGGCCCACCAGTGCCGCGTGCGCGAGCCGCGGACGCAAGCCCAGCGTGTGCGCCTTGCGCGCATCGAAGCTCAGCGCCACGAACGCGCGATGCCCGAGCACCGTGATCAACGCCGCGATGGCCAGCGCCACAAGGAGATACACCAGATCGCGCTCCCGCACCGCCAGCACATCACCGAACAGGAACCCGGTCAGGTCGACGGCGAACGACTGCGAGCGCGACACGATGATCACCCCTGTCGCGAGCATGCCGACGAAAAGCAGCCCGATACCGGTGTCGGCGGATAGCCGCCTGTTGCGGCCGAGCGCGGAGACGCCCAAAGCCATTGCCGCACAACTGATCGCGGCGCCGAGCAGTAAATTTCCGCCGACCAGCGAGGCCACCGCGACGCCCGGCAGCATGCCATGCGCCATCGCGTCCCCCAGAAAAGCCATGCCACGCACCACAACCCACGTGCCCGCGAGCGCGCATACGCAGGAAACAAGCAGGCCGCCCCACAGCGCCCGTTGTACGAAAGCCACCTCGAACGGGGCGAACAACCATTCCACGCACACACCGTATAATGAAAACGATTGTCATTACAAGTGAGGTGAAATGATCCACACCCAGACCCCGAGCGCGCTGCGCCTGTCGGGACTGTCCGCCGGCTACGCCGGTCACCCCGTGCTGAACTCGGTGACCTGCGCGATCCCCTCCGACAAGGTCACCGCGATCATCGGCGCGAACGGATCCGGGAAATCCACGCTGCTCGCGGTACTCGCCGGCGTACTCACCCCCTCGGCGGGGACAGTCCAGCGGGCCACCGACCACCAGCCGGCCTTCGTGGTCCAACACACCGCCGTGCCCGCGACATTGCCGATCACCGTGCGTCAGACGGTCGCCATGGGCCGCTGGGCGCACCGCGGTCCGTGGCGGCGACTGAGCCGAACCGACCGCGACATCATCGACACCTGCCTGGACCGCCTCGGCATCACCGACCTGGCACCCCGCCGGCTCGACACCCTCTCCGGCGGCCAGCGCCAGCGCGCCCTGCTCGCCCAAGCATTGGCCCAGCAGGCCCAGCTACTACTGCTCGACGAACCCGCCGCCGGCCTGGACACCGTTACCCAGCAAGAGATTTCGCGCACCATCCGGGAAATCAGCGCCGACGGCGTCACCGTCGTACAGGCCACCCACGACGCCGAGGAAGCCGCGCGCGCCGACCACTGCCTCTACCTGAGCCGAGGCACCTTGCTCGCCGAGGGCGCACCCGACGACGTCCTCCCCCGATACCGCAGCCTGGCGCCCAGATCTGACCAGCAGATCGTTGTGCGCACCTGACCGGAGAGGCTCCGCGTATTCCTCTGACGAACCGAGGCTGGACCGAGCGCGGCCCGCGGCGCCATCTCGGGCGCACTCCCCGCCGATCACCTGGTGCACCCGCCGACAGCACTCACCTCGACGTCGCAGTGCGTCGCGGCCGAGAACGCCGACCGAGAGACACTCGAGCGTGCCCTCGCCGAGCTCCCGTATCCGGGTCGCGAAATGGGCGGTTGCGACGTACCGAGCGGTTGTACCGTTCGGACGCGATTCTTGATGCCGGACAACGGCTTCGGTGTGGCATAAGCGACTCGACGCGGTGCGCGGACGTGGCGAGACGGCGCAGCGGCAGCGCGACCCACGTCACGTCGCCATCGGGCTCGGTCGCATCTGTGCTGGAACGCACGGCGGGTGCAGTTCTCGGATGCTGTCGGGCGCCTCGTGTTCCACCGATCGACGCGCATTGCCCGCCGCCGAGGGTGTCGACGTGCTCAGCCCAGTCGCCGCGTGACTCTGTCGCCATTTCTTGATCGATGCCAACTGCGAGAGTGCTTGGGTCAGCGGCATCGACAGATCCGCGGCTAGTTCGCCCATGACAGCGAGCATGGTCGCGCTGTCGAGTTCGTGCGCGATCAGAATCTCGTCGAGCACCATCGCGCTGATCGCCTGGGCCAGGCTCAGCGCACGGTCCGGCAGCCAGCTCAATCTCCAGCGCTCCCCGCGGATTCCATCAGCGATACGGACAGCGAACTCTGGCGAGTTCGCGCTGGTGATGCGTAGGCCGGCGACGTTGAGCGCCTGCAAGTACCGATGAATCTGCGAGCCGTGCGAGCCTGCCAGCCAGCTCGTGAGTGCCGACGTCTGGTCAGTCGAGACGGAAGTGTATGCCGGCGACCCGAGCTCGTCCGAACCGCGGCCGGGACGACGTGCCTCGAGTCGGGCGATCGAGTTCTTGAGCCGGGCAAGACCCGCTTCGACGTCGTAGCGGAATTCCGGGTCGCGCTGGGCGAGATGACTGTCCAGCTCAACGAATACCTGGTAAATCGTGCCCACCGCCGCTCTTTCGGTCCTTTCCGTAACGAACTTCATGCCGTCGTCTCACCTCCGCGTGTCGCTTCCCGGTCGGGAAGCTTCATTTCCGGACTACTCGGAGAGAACTCGATTCGATCCTCGCCGCGGTTCATCACCATCGAGACCTTGCGCCGTGCACGGCACTTGTGCGAATAGACCGTCGACACTGTGGTCTGCACGATGCTCGCGATCTCGGCATCGGTCAGCTGAAGATCCCACGCCATCAACGCCACTCGATACTCCGACGCGGTCAAACAACAGGTCAGCACGTGCCAGAAACGCTCGAGGTCGTCATCGTTGAGCACGCGCTCGGCCGGATTCTCGCTCGCGGCGGCGGGCACGAACATCGGTACGACGGTGTCGTTGTCGTACTCCTCGAGCGGCAGGATCCGCTCCGTGCGCCGTAGTTCGTCGATCACCCGGCGTTTTGCGATGGTCATGATCATTTGCGCTTTTCTGACCTCGGGCTTGCCGAGGAAGTCGCGGTCGTACTGCTGCCAGACGGCAGTGAAGACCTGCTGGACGATGTCGTGTGCTCGGTCGGCGTCGCCGCGAAACTCTCTGCGCGCGAAACGAAATACCGCCGGCGAGAAGGTCCTGAACAGATCATCGAACCTCCGCTCCGCGTTGGCCAGGACATGGCGACGTGTCATCTACCTTGTATCTCTCGGGCTGGATCCATCGAAGTAGCGGCCGGCGACCGTCGCGCAGGTCCTCCGGCCACACCATGAGCTGATACCGCACCGCCGAGTCGGCGGGTGCCGCCGATGACCGCGGTGCGTCGCGGTGCTTTCGACACGATCATTCGGGTCGTGTGGCAAAGCGGGTACTCTCGCGCCCAGCCGGATAGCCAGTCCAACAGCACCATAAACGCCGGTAGAAGAAGTGAACCCCACAGCGCACGCCCCGCAACAGCCGGCCAGCCTTCGGTGATCCACGACGTTGTCATACTTGTTAGTCGCGCAAGCGGCCTGAATTCTTGAGAAGCATCGCGAAAAGACTCCCGCCGCAGGTCGCGAGCCCGCGACGAGCCGCGATCGCCGACTCCGACCAGAGGTCTCGCAACCGGCCGGACAACGGTGAACGCCGCTGCTGTCACCAATCCGATCGGGCAAACGAAAGCCGTTGTGAGACAGACGGATCGACCCCCCACGCGTCTCCACTCGCCGTCGGCGATTCGATCTCGTCATCCCGCACCACGCCGTCGAATACCTGCCGAACCCCGAGACGGTCCCCCCGAACAGTCGTTATGCAACACTGACGCTGTGCAGCCTAAGCGTAGGATTCACTTCGTGGGCAGCTTGCCCGCACAGTTGGATAGCCCGGACAGTGCGATGGCGTTCGCCATCGACACGGCCGGCGACTACCTGGACGGCGTCGTTCCGGGCGGTGAAGCCGATCCATATCGCGCCCAGTGGTACATCAGACCCATCGTCGACCGGCTCGACAGCATCCCGGCACTGGCGCCCGTGCGCCGCGGGGATTGGTCGACGTTGCGTTCCCGCAACACCTTTCGGCTTCGGCCAGGCCGATCGCTGACCGAGGCCGATGTCGACGCCGCGCTCGGCTATGCCGAGGAGACCAGGCGTGCCATGGCGGCGTTGCACGACGTGCGCCGAACCGACCCCGGACTTCGCTTACAGGTAGGCATACCAACGCCCTTCGTCATCGGCTTCATCGCTTTCGAGGCGCGGATGCTCATGCTGCGTCGAGGCTCGCTTCGTCCCGGTGACCGAGTGCTTCCCTACTACCGTCCGATTCTCGACGCCACGGTCAGGGAGATCCTCCGAATCCATGAGATGTTGCGAGACAACGTCGTATTCCAACTCGAACTGGCCGCGGAGACGCTGCTCTGCGCGAAGACACCTGCGGTCCTGCGACAAGGACCGGCCACCGCGGTAGGTCGAGCGATCGCGCACCTGGTCGCGCGCGCCCCCCATGATTCCCGCTTCGGAGTGCACCTGTGCTACGGGAGCCTCGGCGACAAACCGGTCGTGGCGCCGAGATCGGCGGCCTCGGTCGTCGCGCTGGCGAACGCGATCGCGCGATATTGGCCCGCCGGCCGGCATCTCGATTTCCTCCACATGCCCATCGGAAACGGCAAACAAGCGCCGACCCGGCCGGGATACTACGCGCCTCTGTCACGCCTCGAATTGCCTGCCGCTACGCGGGTTATCGCCGGACTCGCGCATCCTGAGCAGCCGCTCGAACAAGCACGACAGGCTCTGGCGGCGGCCGAGTCGGCCTATGGCGGCGCGTTGGACGTCGCGGCCCCCTGCGGTCTAGGTCGCTATACGACCGTCGACCGAGCGCGGTCCGCGGTAGCACACGCAGTCGCCTTGGCTCGAACAGACCCGTGAAACGGCGAAACCCGCGACGACGAATTCTTCGACAGTGCCGTGCGCACGGCCGAGCCCGACCAGCGACGAGCTGCCGAAAGCAAGTGCCGTGTGTTCAATCACGTTGTGTCCGAATATGGTTCGGCGACGGCACAAACCGAGGGGCCGGTTCGGGCGCGCGGAGCGGCGCCTCTCCCGGCAACGCACCACATCCAGGCAACAGATATCTGGATTAGGACCTGCCCGGGTAGCGATCAGCTACGGTTACACCGTGGTTCAAGGAACCGAAGGGCCAGCGCCGGAGCACGACCGAACGCCGCGACCATTCACCCCCGAACAGCTGAATTCCGCACGCGTGTACGACTATCTCTTGGGCGGAAAGGACAATCTCGAGATCGACCGAGATATGGGCGATCGCATGCTTTCTCGCGCACCCGAAATCAAGACCTTGGCCTGGTTCACCCGCAGTTTCATGCTCAAGGCGGTCGAGATGGCCGCTGAAGCCGGTATCCGTCAGTTCCTCGATCTCGGTTCGGGTATTCCGAACTCGCCCAACGTGCACGAGGTGGCTCGGGAGATCGAGCCGTCGGCGCGGGTGGTGTATGTCGACTACGACCCGGTCGTACGCGCTCATTGCGACGCGCTGCTGGCCAAACCACGTGGTGTCACAGCTCTGCTGGGCGACGTACGTCGACCCCTCGATATCCTCGATCAACTGAAGAGCCAGCGCCTGATGGATTTCGGCGAGCCCGTCGCCGTCACGCTCGTCAGCGTGCTGCATTACGTGATGGACGACGAACATCCCGCCGAGATCATCGCCGCCTTCCGCGATCAGTTGGCGCCCGGCAGCTACCTGGCGATCACGCACGGCTCCAGCGATTCCGCCCCGGAGATACTCCAGGTGCTCGCCGGCACCCACGACACGTCAGCTCAAGTCTCCTTTCGGTCCGCGGCACAGACAGAGGCCTTCTTCGCCGGCTTCGAGTTGCTCGAACCCGGTGTGGTGCCGGTGCAGCAGTGGTTGCGCCCCGGCTTACCGGAGACTCGAATGGTCATGCTCGGTGGGATCGGCCGCAAACCCTGAGGAACCGCGACGACAGGAGTAATCTCGAATACGCCAATTCATTGTTGGCCGCTGCACATTCGAGCGTGCATCAAGTGCTGTCCCAGTCGCTCAGAGGATCAATGATGAAGTCCCTCAGAACTGTCGCTGGTGTCGTGTCGACGATCGTATCGGTCGCCGTGGTCACAGCCGGCGCCTCGGTTGTCAATGCCCCCGACGCCACAGCCGCGCCCGGCGATTTCCTCATCACCAAGGAAGTTCCCACCCTGCAGGATCTCGACGATCAAGTCGCGTTCCTGATCGAAACGCCCGCCTCCGACGAGGCCAAGGCGGCCAATATGGAAGGCGGCATGCGGGCGGTCGTGGTCGCGCGCACCCTGTACAACATCGGCTGGTACCGAGCTCCGCGCGGGTCGAATGAGATCACCGGTCCCGAAACACACGCAGGCAACGTGCACACCGCTATGTTGCGCAGCAAGTCGGCGGGACAACCGGATCTGGTTGCGCGCGTGGTCTGGAAGCGTATCGACGGTGTCTGGAAGCTGTCCAACAGCTCCGTGTGCGAGGGTGTCAAGGCCGTGGGCCTGGCGATGGCCTGCGACTTCTGACCGGCTCCGCGCGCCGTGATCGATATTCGTGACCTCACCCTGAGCTACCCCGGCCGCACCGTCCTCGAAGTCCCGGAACTGACCGTGGCAGACGGGGCACTCACCTACCTGATCGGTCTCAACGGCACCGGCAAGACCACGCTGCTGCGGTGCATCTGTGGCGTCATCGCGCCTGCCGTCGGCACCGTCCTCGTCGACGGGACCCTCGTCCGAGCCCATCGAACCACACCGGCGACTCTCGGAATGCACCTCGATTACCGTGCCTTCGACCCGCGCCACACCGCACGCCGGCACCTACGCTGGATCGCCCGCGCCCGTGGACTATCCACCGTCCGGGTCGGCGACGTCCTCGAGATGGTCGACCTGGTCCGGGTCGCCGATCGCCGGCTGGGGCACTACTCCCTCGGCATGCTCCAACGGGTCGGCATCGCCGCCGCGTTGCTCTCCGAGCCGCAAACCCTGCTGCTCGACGAGCCGCTCAACGGCCTCGACATCGCGGGCATCCGCTGGATACGAGAACTGCTGCGCCGACTCGCCGATGCCGGGACCTGTGTCCTGGTCGCCACACACCTGCTCGACGAGGTCGAACGCAACGCCGACCACATCGTCATCCTCGGGGACCGGCGCGTTCTGACCGATCAGCCGTTGGCGCACATCATGAACGCCCTGGGTCCCGGCGAATCCAGCCTCGAAGACGCCTACCTGCGAATCGCCGGCCCGCCTACCGACGTCGCGTCCGGCGTGGCCCCGTGAGCGGCCCGGGTCCGGCCACCTTGATCCGTCGCGGCGTCGCCGCGGAATGGACCCGCACGGCCGGACGCAGCTTCCTGTGGACCGTCGCTGTCCCCGTCACCTTCGCGCTGCCGCTGATCGTCACGTTCGCCATCGCCGCCGTCGCGGAGCGACTCGCCACCCTCCCCGGACAGAGTTACGTAGCGACGGTCTCGACCACCAACTCCGTGTACTGGGTGATCACCTTGTCCGTGTCGGTCATGACGGTCACCGCCGCCTACGCTCACGCCACCCAATGGCGCGGGCAGACAAGCGATCTCAACATTTTCCTGTTCCCCCGGTCCTGGACGGTCGCCTTGGCCCGGTGGATCTACTACGGCGCCATCGCGGCCGTATCGACGACCGTTCTGCTCATCGTCGTCATGGTCACACTGCCCCACCAGTTCCCCCAGATCTATGGGGCGGTGGACATCACCGACTCCGCCGGCGTCCGCTTCCTCTGGACCGTCCCGAGCTACGCGTTCGCCGCATGCGGAGTGGGTGTCGCGGTCGGGTCGCTGATCCGCACTCCGTCCGCAGCGGTCGCCGTCCTGCTGTTCTGGGTCTACGTAGCCGAGATCTCCATCAATCTGCTACCTCATGGATCCGCGCTGCAGGCCTACGCCCCGTTCCTCAACGCCGTCGCCGCAACCGGCCAGGAAGTCGCCTTCCTCCCCCGCTTCGGCCGCAACGGATCCCTGCTCTACTTCATCCTCGTCGCCGCAGGTTTCTTCATCACCACAGCCGTCCTCGCGATCCTCTTTCGCCGGATATCCGAACGTCGCAGAACGACACTCGCCAAATCAGGCACGCTGTGAGCCGTCACAGCTCTCGGCCGCTCGACAACACAGAGACCGGACGAACCTCGAGCGGAAGCCTTCTCACCACGGGGATCGGACCCATGGCTCGCGGGAGCTTCTCTGTCGCGACCGGCTGGAAATCCCACTTCGACAGCAGGCTGTGGAGAATTGTTTGCAATGCCGCCCAGGCATAATTGTTCCCGATACACATCTGATTGCCCATGCTGAACGGAACGAAGCTCCTGCATTTCGACCCAGACGGTGACCACCGATCGGGGTCGAAAGTGTTCGGGTCGGCGAAAATGTTCGGGTTCCGGTGGACAGCAGCGATACTGTAGCCGATATCGGTCCCAGCGGGAAAGGTGAAACCGTCGAGTTCGACCGGTGTGACGCAGCGTCGCGTCTGCAGCAGTGGCGAATGCATGCGCATGACCTCGTTCAAGAACCGGTTCAGGTAGTCGAGTTGGTCCAGGCTGTGGGGGCTGAGTTCTTTCGCGGCGGAGACCTCCT
This sequence comes from Nocardia tenerifensis NBRC 101015, assembly GCF_000308715.1. Taxonomy (GTDB): domain Bacteria; phylum Actinomycetota; class Actinomycetes; order Mycobacteriales; family Mycobacteriaceae; genus Nocardia; species Nocardia tenerifensis. Next base: position 45,969 of record NZ_BAGH01000607.1, on the reverse strand, counting down.
GCCGCAGTTGCGAAGCCACCTCCGGACGCTGGGACAGCTCGTACAGAGCCCAGGTCAGCGCGGCGGTCGAGGCGTCGATTCCGCCGAAGAGAATAGTGACGGCCTGCTCTGCCAGGAACTTGTCGCTTCGTGGTTCCGCACCGAACGAATACAGCAGGATGTCGATCAGGTCGTTGCGGCGCTCACCACCGGCCCGGCGCGCGACCAACAGCTCCTGGCAGTACTCCAGTAGTCGCCTCCCGGCCGACAAGAACTTGCGGTTCACCGGCAACGGCAGGCTCGCCAGCCTCTTCGGCAGCACACTGCCGACTATGGCGCCCGCACCTATGTCCTCGATCAGACCCGAGATGAGTCGCAGTTCCTCGGTATCCGGTTCGTGCGAGAACAGTGCCCCCAGCAAATTGGTGATCACCAACCGCACCAACGCGGAACGAACCTCGACGACCTGGCCTGGCCGCCACGAACTCGCCAACGCATCCGCATGACGCTTTATGCTCGGGGCGTAGCTTTCCAACATTGACCGATGAAACGCTGGTTGCAACAGGCGGCGAAGATCCTTGTGTTGCCGACCATCGGCGACGATCAGCGAATCCCCGAATATGAGACGGATGCGTTCGAAGAGGAGCCCTCGCTCATAGGCGTCGGAGTTCTCCACCAACATCCGGTGCAGCAGTTCGAAATCGGTGATGACATAGACGACCCGACTGCCGATATCGACACGTGCGATTTTCCCGATGTCCGCCAGATCCACCATGAACTGGACCGGATCACGCAACATTCGCCGACCGTGGCCGAGAATCGGCAGACGCCCTGGCCCGCACGGGACATCATGAATATCCACCGCATATAGCCTTTCGCTCCGCAGGCCCGAGGACAGAGACCTCGGTTTGCTCTATCACGACGACCGCTTCCGCCACATCACAGCTGTTGCCGTGCGCCATGATTCGTCTGCGGCACAGTGCCGGGCGGTAGTGCAGCCGAATGCCCCCGCCATGAGAAGGTGCCCCTCCGAGTAGTAGGTCAGTCATGGCCAGCTCCGGATCAGCGTGTCGGCGACGATCTCCTCACAACACTCGACAAACCTCTCTCGGTTTCACACTTTCTCCGATCGTCCGCGCGGGGGCTGGCCCCGCGGACAGGTGACAACCGAGTTGAATCGTTGAGGCCTGTTGTCCATCAACCTATTACATTAGCCCGGAACGCCCACCGACTCCGACACTTTGCCGAATCACGAACGGGCCGGGCATCATTCACAGTCATCGCGGTCCGGGTAAGCTTGGCGAGCGGCCTCGAGCACCCCGTCCGGGTCCTCCCGCATGCGCCGTACCGGCCCTGGTGCCCATCCCTTCCGCACCCGCGCCGCCCCTGCACCGAGGCCGAACGCAGCTGACTCACCTCCCGCTTGGCCAGACGTGAAGACCTGGCGGCAGTCGCCGAACTCGTGCCCCAGTGCGGTACCGGAGGTGGGCCGGCCCGAAGTCGCACTCCTCTACTCGCGAAACCCTCAGCGCCGCAGTAACACTCACGGTCACGATGCACCAGTTCGAATCCGCTCAGCGCCGGAACACGGCGGGATACACCGCTACTCCCGCACTCGCCGACTGTCGTCAGCCCCAACTGCCGATACCTGGCATCGATCGCGCCCGCGCCGGATCACCTCGACGGGTTCGCCTGCCACGCCCGAGGAGAAACCGAACGCCGCTCAGCCCCCTGACCTACTTGTCTGCCAACTCGCGAAAGGGTCTGAGCGACGATAAGCCCGACGCCGCTGCCGTCCTCGCCTGAGGCGGCGTGTTCGGAGCGACCCTGCTGTTCCTCGACAAGGTCGTCGAATGCACCGCCGGGCGACCGAAGCACCTCGCGCGCCCGGATCGCCAGTTGCGGTCCGGGCCCTGGTCTGCGACGGGTTCGACCATTTCTTGGGTGCTACTAGTTACCGCCCGAGCCGCATCCGCCACCAAAGGTGCTGTCGCACAGAAGGTCTCGAGCTGTCGTCCGCTCGGTGAGCGGCAGGCGGGTCGGGCCGGTGCGGAACCGGCGCCGATTCCACATGCAAGGTGGCCGGCACCGCGCGAGGTTGCCGTCGTGGTGCCGGACGACCGGCGGTCAGCCGACGATGCTGCAGTACTTCACGCCCGTGGAAGCACGGAACCGTGCCGGCGGCCCGTCTTCCGGCTATACGGAGGAATGTCAGCCGCGGGTGATGAGGCAGAAGTCCACGACCACCGAGGCCACTCGACCGTCCTGGGCGCGACCGATCCACACCGGATAAGTACCGTCCCCGCGACCGCTGCGGAATGCCAGCGAGTTCGCGCTCGATTCCGGATCGATGAACTCCACGACGAACTCGGTTTCCAGACCCTCACAGAGCACATCGAGTTCGGCCACCGGGCTTACGAGGTTTGCCGATGCCGGCGTTTCCGGCACCATCGGCTCCAGCGGACCGCTTGGGCCACACCGACCTTCGAAGCACTGCGAGAGGTACCTGCATCCGGCCTCGCGGCGCTCCAGACGACGGAAAACTACCTGACCTGTGTCGAGAATCCACGACCGACATCGACATTTCACACACGGAATGCGCGTTATGCGATCACCGTGGCAGCACTCGATCCGCAGTATGCTGAAGTCGTGGTCGAAGCCGCTGAGGTCGGTCGCGCCTTCACCACGGCGCGCATATAGTGCTTCTCGGTACCGGTCGAGATCTTCACGATTGCGAATATACCTGCAGGACAATATGATTCGTGCTTCCTGTGTCGAACGAGGCAGGCATAGAGCGCCTTGTCTCGGTCCACGTGTTGTACCTTTGCGTTCCCACCCCGATACGGAGGCGCGCAGGTGAACCTGATCCGTTGCGCAGAGCACGCTTCCCAGTGGTGACGACCGAGCCTGTCTCGATGTCAGCACCCGACCCGAGGGTGCCCGGCTATCTGGGGCGAATCCTGGACGGAGACCGTGCGGTTGGTTCCTGCTTCCAAGTCGCGCCAGGAGTGCTGGTCACTGCCCTGCATGTCCTCGACGACATCGAAGCGGGCAGGGAGGGGGCGATAGTAAGAGTTGACGCGTTGGCCGATGGGGTCGCGGCGTTCTCCGCCACGGTCGCCCGCACAGACGGTCTACATGATCTGGCTGTTCTCGATACTTCGGGACAGTTGCCGGAGTCGGTGGCGGGTTGGGCCGCGACCGATCGGATCGAGCTTACTGTTCCCGCAGTGGTTACCGGCGCCTCGATGCTCCCTGACGAGCACACTTACCGATTCCTGGACGCACCGGGCCACTGGGGTGGTGGAACTACCCGGGATGACGAGATTCCGTGGGGGCGTTTCGTTTCTTCCGCGGTGGTGCGTGGGATGAGCGGTGCACCGGTGCGGCGGCTGTCCGACGATTTCGTGATCGGCGTTGTGTCGCAGCGTTACAACAGTGCGGATGGGTGGGGACGCGACAGCGTATGGGTGGCGCGGATCGAGGACCTGCGGCCGCTGCTCGGCGAGATGAGCGAGATCGTCGTGACCGGGTCGCCGCCGTCGCACGAGGCGGTCGAGGTAGTCCTCACGGTGACCGACGATCGGGTGCGGTTGCACGGCAACGGAATCGACGTGAGCGCACCCCACACCGGAGCGTGCTCTGCGTTGTTGCACGCGATCGAGGAGATACGCAGTGAACGAATGCGGCTGTCGAGCTCGGCTATGTCGCGGGCTCGGCTCGCCGACCTGACCACCGAGACGAGGGCACACTCGATATCATTGCGTCGCGCCGGCGAGCTGATCGCCGACTCCTTTCTTCCGCCGCCGCTGTCCACGGCGCTCGCGCGAGTCTTCACCGCTGCCGCGGCCACGCATACGCCGGTCAGAATCGGGATCGATGCGGGGCAGTATTCCGAGTTGCCATGGGAGGCGTTGCCGGACCCCATCGCTCGGCGGCCGCTTGCGCTGCATCCGTTGATCACGACTTACCGACATCTACTAGCCCCGCCGGCGCGAAGCATTCCTGGCCCGTTACGGATTCTGATAGCGATCGCGGTGCCGGACGGGGGCAGAGGTCAGGTGCTGGACTACGAGCGAGAAGTACGTAGCGTGCTGTCGGCGGTGCGGGATGTTCGACACCACGCAGCCGAGGTCCGTATCGTCGAGTTCGCCACCACAGCGGCCATCAGAGCCGAATTCGAGCAGGCTCCCGCGCACATTCTGCACCTGTCCGGCTACTACCGCCCCGGACATCTGCTGCTCGAAGACGAGCTCGGCGCGGCAAGGGAGCTGTCTGCGCAGGAGTTTGTCGCCGAAGCGATCCCACCTGGCTCGATGCCGCCGGTATTCAGCCTTGCGGCACGCTACGCCGGTGTCGCCGCCGAGCCGGCCGCCTCGTCGTTCGGCGCTGCGCTGATCAACCATGGAGCCAGTGTGGTGATCTGCACCGTGACCTCGGTGACCGACCGATACGCTACAGCCCTGTACGCCCGTGTTTATCAGGCACTCAACCGGAGTCGGACTCCTGATGTAGTCACTGCTGTCGCGGACGCCCGCCGCATTGTTCACCAGCAGTGGTTGAGTTCGCCTGATCCCGCCGAAGTAATGCTGACGGGTTTAGACGAATGGAGCCAGGTTACAGTCCTGGCCGGCGCAGGCGCCGTACGCGTCTACGATCCGACTGTTTCCGAAACGGTCGCACCGCACGGCAGAGTTCCGATACCAGGGTTGCTCACCCGTGCGGCGGGCGAGTTCGTCGGGCGTCGTCGCGAAATCCGGAGGCTCCCGGCGCATCTGGCGGGGAACCGGTATTCGGGCGTGCTGCTGCACGGCATCGGCGGAGTCGGTAAGACAACCTTGGCAGCTGAGATCGTGCGCTGCCAACAGTTCGCAAGTGTGATTCCGGTAGTCACCGGTGAGACGAATGTCGATGATCTACTCGCAGCGGTCGCCGGCACCATCCGCCAGCACTGCCTGATCGACGAGGACGCCGCGCGAGATCCCCGTGTGTTGCGGGCTGCTCAGATCGCGTCATGTACCACTGAGCCGTGGCAGGCGCGGCTGACCGCCTTGCGGACCTTTGTATTCGACCTCTTGCCGGTCCTGTTGGTCTTGGACAACTTCGAAGACAACCTCGATAACTCACGCTCCGTGGCCGATCCTCAACTGGCCGCACTTCTTTCGGCGTGGCTTGCCGAGCCGGGAAACAGCCGAGTATTCGTCACGTCCCGGTATCCGTTCACGTTTCCAGACAACGGCCACCACCGGCTGTTCGTGCACCAAGTAGGGCCGTTGTCACAAACAGAGACGCTCAAGATGGTGTGGTCCTTACCCACACTGGATCGACTGACAGTCACCGAACTGGACCGTATTTGGCGCCTTGTCGGGGGTCATCCTCGTAGCCTCGAATACCTCGACGCCTTGCTCAACAATCAGATCGGTCGATACCACGACATCACCCATCGACTCGAGAACGCCATCGCAAGAGACCCTGAAGCGCGACCCGCGCTCACCGCCCGAACACTCGATACCGCCCTTGCGGCCACCGTTACATTGATCGCCGACGACATCCTCCTCGACGAGCTACTCGGCCGACTCAGCCCTGCCGCACATCAGTTGCTGATCGGGGCCTCGGTTTACCGAGAGCCCGTCGAAAACACCGCCTTGCTCTATCAAGTCGGCACGGACAACCTTGCCGCCGCCCAACAACCGGATTATCGGGCGCTGAACAACACTATTGTCGCCACCGTCGAGCGCCATCGAACCGAGCCCACGGCACAAGCGTTCGATGTTGTTGCGCTTCCCCCGCACGTGCTCGATGAAATCGATCCTGTAGTCGCCGAGTACCACACCAAGCCCAAACCCCCGATCTCCGCCGAAGTCGATCTCGGAGAACTGATTTGCGAATTGACCTCGAGTAGCTTGCTGACCACCGATCTCGACACCGGGCGTGCGTTCGTGCACCGATCGACCGCGGCCGCGCTCGAAAGGTTGTGCGCACGGCGTCGATGTGACGATATCGCCGTGGCGCATCGCCGTGCGGCGATGTATTGGATCTGGCGCGTGGCAGCCTGGCCACAGGATCGTGACGCAGATCTGCACGACCGTCTGGAAGCGCGTTATCACTACCTGCACGCGCACAATACTGCCGCGGCGCACGATCTCACCTTGGCCATCTGCGATCGCCTGCATACCGCCGGCGCATGGGACCACGAGGCCACGCTCATCCACGACACCCTCTGTCGTCTGTCGGCTACTGCGCCCGAGCGCGCCGAGTGGCTTCGTCGAAGCGGGATGATCGCCCAATTGCGGGGCGACTACGTCGAAGCCGAACGGCAATACCGGGTGGCCCTGACTATCGGCGAGGACCTCGGCAACCGCGTCGGTATTGCCACCAGTTACCGTCAGCTCGGGATGATCGCGCAATTGCGAGGTGACTACGTCGAAGCAGAACGGCATTACCGGGTTGCTTTGACTATGGACGAGGATCTCGGTAACCGTGCAGGTGTGGCCACCAGTGATCACCAGCTCGGGATGATCGCGCAATTGCGGGGCGACTACGTCGAAGCCGAACGGTATTACCGGCGGTCGCTTGCGACCAAGGAGGAGTTGGGAAATCGCATCGGTACTGCCGCCGCCTACGGCCAACTGGGCTTACTGGCCCAGGATCAGGGAAATTATACGGAGGCAGAGCACTATTATCAGCGTGCTCTCGCCATCAAACAGGAACTCGGTAATCGCGCCGGCATGGCCACCTCCTACGGCCAGCTCGGCCTGCTCGCCCAGGATCGAGGAGACTACGCGGAGGCCGCACATCGCTATCGGCTGACCCTCGCTATCAACCGAGAACTCGGAGACCACGTCGGTATAGTCGCCGACTACTGCCTGCTGGGTGCGCTAGCCGAAGTACAAGGCGACTTCGCCGAAGCCGAACGCCAGTACCGGCGGGCACTCGCCCTTGCCGAAGAGGTCGGATACCACGCTGGGATCGCGGCCGGTCACCACCAGTTGGGCGTTCTCGCACAGCTTCGCGGTGACTACACCGCAGCCGATCACGAGTATCAGTGTGCGCTCGCTCTCGCCGCGGAACTCGGCTATCGGGCCGGAACGGCCACCACGATCGCCGCGCTCGGTTCTCTCGAGTTCGAGCGCGGCGAGCTGATCGAAGCCGTGCGTCTCTACCTAGAGGCCTGGCGGTTGCACACGGATATGAAGCTCGACATCGCTGCCACACAAGTTGAAGAGAAGCTCTGGTGCTTACGAGATCAGTTGGGAATGAATGTCTTTCGCGCTCAAACCCGCGAAGTTCTCTCCTCGAAGCACGCTGAACTACTGGAGAGTCTGCTCGACGCCGAGCCGTAGCGGCGACGTGCCCGCGTAGCGTAACGCCGGCGTGGGACATGAACATCCGCAAAATGCGCCCGGTGACGGCTAGGCTTGTTGTAGCGTGACGGGCCGTGGTTGCGAAAGTCGAAGCGCGACAAGCTGTTCGGTTGTCCATGAGTACCGGGGAGTCTGTTCTACCGTGGCCGCGCCCGTAGCGGAGGCAGACGGCCACCGCCCATGGTCAGCATTGCCGAGGAACAGGACCGTTATGACCAACAGGTACGAAGCGATGATCCGGACCGACATCCCGTCTTCCGCGCGAACCTGGAATTTTTGGATGGGAGGCAAGGATTTCTACGAGGTAGACCGCGTGGCGGGCGAGGCGAGCCTGAAGATAGATCCGGACATCGCGACCGTAGCGGTGCAGTCGCGCCAATTTCTCATCAGGGTGGTACGACATCTGGCCGCCGAGGTGGGTATCCGCCAGTTTCTCGACATCGGTACCGGTTTGCCGACGATGCAGAACACCCATGAGGTCGCCCAAACGATAGCGCCGCAATCCAAGATCGTTTACATAGACAACGATCCGCTGGCGCTGACCCAGGCACGTGCCATGTTGGCCAACTCCACCAGCGAGGGTATTACCGCATACTTCGACTGTGACTTCCATGAGCCCGAACGGATCGTCGCCGAAGCCGGCACCGTTTTGGACTTCACCCAGCCGGTGGCGGTCATGTTCATGGGCGTACTCGGTCACGCACGTTCATACGAGGACATGCTGCACATCGTGCGCACCGTCATGGATGCGACCCCTTCTGGTAGCTATCTGGCCTTGTGGGACGGAACCCCTGACAGCCAGGCTTACGTGACACTCTGTGAGGAGTACACCAAAACCGGGGGTACTCCGTACTTTCCGCGCACCCAGGATGCGATCCGTGCAGCGTTCGACGGGTTCGAGTTCATCGAGCCGGGTTTCGGTCCGATCACCGAGTGGCGAAATGATGCGGCCGGCGAGTACGACCCGCGTTCCATGTCATCCTATGGCGGTGTCGCGCGAAAACCATGACAGCCCATAGCCGGTCCGTAAGACGACCTCCACGATGAAAGTGTATCGAAATGAAGGTTGGATTCTTCATGCAGCCGGTACATCCGCCGGACACACCCGCGCTCGAGGGGATCGCTCAGGATCTCGACGAAGTCGAGTTCCTCGATTCGATAGGTGTCGACGAGGTGTGGTTCGGTGAGCATCTCACCGCTAAGACCGAACCATGGCCTGCCGCTGATCTGATCATCGCGCAAGCCATCCCCCGAACGAAGAACATCAAGCTGTGTTCCGGCGGATATATTCCTCACTTCTACCATCCTGCCGCACTTGCATTCCGGATCATGCAGCTCGACCACATGACGCAGGGACGGTATATGTGCGGCATTGCCGCTGGTACCGTACCGGGCGACTTCGCACTGACGAACGTCGACAACCTTTCGGGTCGGCACCGCGAGATGCAGGCCGAGGCGATCGAGATCATGAAGAAGATCTGGACCGAGCATCTCGACGGGGAGTGGGAGTTCGAAGGCAAGTTCTGGCATGTCCGAAACCCTGGTCAAGGTTTGCTTTTCGGTGACACCCCGTCCAAATGCTCGTTCGGCTTCGGACCATTTTGGAGGCCGTACCAGGACCCATATCCTCCGATAGCTGTCGCGGGTATGTCTCCCCACAGTTCGAGTATCGAGTTTGCGGGCGCGGGTGGCTACATTCCGCTCAGCGTGTTTTTCAACGCGCGATTTCTCGTGGGGCACTGGGAAACTTATTCCGCCGCAGCGGAGAAGAACGGCCACCCGGCCGAACGCAGCATCTGGCGCGTGAACCGCGAGATCTTTGTCGCCGATACCGACGCGGATGCACGAAAATTCGTCCGCAACGGCTTGCAGGCCGAGATCTGGCGGAAACACTATCTCGAGTTCATGAGCGAGATCGGCTGGCTGAATCATCTGAAACACGATGACTCTGTGCACGACTCGGATATCACGATCGAGTATTTGATGGACCATCTGTGGATAGTCGGCTCGCCGGATACCGTTCGCCAGCGCCTGGACGATCTGTACGGCGAACTCGGTGGATTCGGAACGGTGCTGCCCACAAAGTACAGCCATATGGGCAAGCGGGAGCAGATGTGGCGGAGCCACGAACTGCTGATGCGGGAGGTCGTGCCGAAGCTGGACCACTGATTTCTCCAGTGGCCGGCAGGTCCGGACTATTCGATAGTAATTGGCGAAGATCAGTTCACGATTGAAAGGTTTTGTAATGGCCGGTGGCCCGATAGTAGAAATGCGGTTCGGGGATGTGGACGTGCTCGTGGAAACGGTGAAGATAACCGGGTCCGAACCCACCGGCGTCGGCAGGAGCCCTGACTCCGGCAGGGCCGTCGACGCGCTGGAACGTGCCCGTGAGGTGATTATGGCTGCGGCAACCTCGACCGCGAACACGGTACGCGAACTCGGGGACAAGACCCGGCCGGATCGAGTGGAAGTCGAATTCGGACTGGGATTTTCCATGAAGGGCAACGTGATCATAGCAAGCGGCTCCGCTGACGCATGCTTGAAAATCAATCTCGTTTACGAAGCGCACACCGAGGACGTCACTCGGTAAGAGTCATACGTCCGGCACCCTATGGCGCATTCGATCGCATCGCGTAGACGAACCGCGGTAAATCTCACCTCCTCGAAGGCGTCGGCGTCCGGCAAGTGGCTCGAAATGATCGGACGCGACACCTTGGACGCGTACCTGTTCCGACGTCCGCATCGTGGTCGGATCACGGCGGGCGTTCTCCGTGAGCGACTCGTTGGGATGAGGTCGCGCGGGCAGTCTGCTACGTACACCGCGCGCCATACCGGGCTGATGCTCGATACGAGCGTGCCCTCGCACGCGTTGCAGATAGTCGATGCTGTGTATCGCGCTGCCGAGCACGACGCCGTTGAGCCGGGACAGGTCTGGGGGTACGACGTCATGCGCGGCAAAGACTTTCGCCGACGGTTCCCTCGGCGATCTGCCTCGCGATCCGGTCTCCAGGAGCAGGATCGAAGCATGGACCGCGCACAGGTCCGCGGCTGCGATGAACGAGGTTTCGATGCGCGTTCTGATTTCCGGCGCCAGCATCGCCGGGCCGGTGCTCGCCTATTGGCTCGACAGATACGGTTTCGAGGTCTGCGTCGTCGAACGCACTCCGGCACCGCGTAAGACCGGCGGCGGTCACGCGGTGGACCTGTTCGGTCCGGCCATGCGCATCGTGGATCGGATGGGCGTGGCCGAGCAGATCAGAATGCGAGCGACGGGCACCGACGCACTGGTGGTGCACCGCCCATCAGGCCGGCCGGTGACGCTGGATCTGCGCAAACTCTTTCGCGTCGTGTCCGACGATCACGTCGAGATCATGCGCGACGACCTGAGCGAGATCCTCTACACCGCAACCAGTTCCGCGGTCGAGTACCTCTTCGACGACTCCATCGCCGCCATCGCCGACTCCGGCGAGGTCAGCTTCGAACGCAATCCCGAGCGCCGCTTCGACGTCATCGTCGGAGCCGACGGACTGCACTCGAAGGTCCGCGCGTTGGTCTTCGGTCCGGAATCGGATTTCACCACATGGCTCGGCGCCTATCTGGCGGTGTTCTCCGTGCCCGACCATCTGGGTTCGGACGGGGTGATGCAGATGATCTACGACGTCGGACGCGCCGCGGGCGTCTACAGTGCGGCCAACCTGCCCGACGCGCGTGCCGGATTCTTTCTGCGGCCGGCACAGCCGCTGTACTACCAACACCGCGATGTCGAGCGGCAGAAACAGTTACTGCACCAACACTTTCGAGATATGGCGTGGGAGGTGCCCCGACTGCTCGGCGAGCTCGACCAGACAGCTTCGTTCTACTTCGACTCCATCACCCAGTTGCGATTGGACACCTGGTCTCGCGGGCGGGTCGCTGTGGTCGGTGACGCCGCGTACTGCCCCGGCCCGGCGGTGGGCGGCAGCACCAGCATGGCGGTGGTCGGCGCCTACACTCTCGCCGGCGAACTCGCCGCACACCCCGGCGACTACCCGGCCGCTTTCGCCGCCTACGAGCGCCGGCTCGCCGACTACGTTCGTCGCAGTCGCAGCTTCGCGAGGACCGCCGCGAAGTCGCTGATCCCGGCCCGTCGATGGCAGCTGTGGGCGATGGTCAACGCCATCCGTGTGCTGAACGTGCTGCCGGCGCCGGTGAGTCGCGCGGCCGCCGAACTCAACGCCACAGGGGTACGCCTGCACGAATCGATCGCCGTGCCGGACTACACCGAATTCGACCCGACGCGCTGACAGCGCAGTGTCAGTCGCCGAAACGATTCATGCTGCGAAGGATAGGCAGCGCGATGCCGACGAACAACTCGAGGAGAGTCACGGCGGCGACCTCGGCCATGGCGACTCCTTCCGGTCAAGCCGGCATTTCACGCACCCGCGCGACCGCCTCGACAGGGTGTCGCGCGCGGACGGCCTCGCCGACCGGCTCGAACCGCCACACTCCGTCGATGCGAATTACCATGCCCATCACCAAACCGGTATGCGATCCCCCGCCGCTGAGATCGTAGCGGGCGATCTCCACCCCGGACACGCCGTCGACCACGCGGCAGAACGCATTCTCGATCTGCTCGAAGCTCTGGCCGGTGTAGTGATCGGCCTGCCGGCCCGCGCTCGCGGACCGGTTCTGCCGACCAGGCTTCCCGGCGCACCATCCGTAAGGATGCCGTAAGAATCCGTAAGAATATTGTCGAAGCAAACTAGGCAGGTCCCTGCTTGCGGCTCCGCCGACGTTCACACGCGACGATCATCGGAATCTCGACATCCGGCATCGGCGTCAACGTGCAGCAGGGGTGTCGGCGGCGGAGCCGAGCATGCTCGCGAATCCGCCGCGGCCGTGGGTGCCGACTATGACCAGCTGAGCGTTGGCGGACTCATCGAGCAGCGAGCGTGTGGGCCTGTCGGCCAGCACAATTCGATGCCTCGCGATGTCGGAGCTGCGCTCTCGGCGTGAGCTTTGACGGTCGCCGCCGGAAACGCCGATTTGCGCCGTGGCACCCGAGACGCACACACTTCGCCGAGGTGACCCCGCGCAACTCGCCCCGATGACATCGCAACCGCACCAAACGAGCCCAAGACCCGTCAGCGAGCCGTCCACACCCCGTCGCCACACCCCTCTACCAGGCGATTCGTTCCCCACGCCACCCCTGAGGTAATCTTTCCGAGCGCCCAACACCGGGCGCGGAACGGGCTGTGGCGCAGCTTGGTAGCGCACCTGACTGGGGGTCAGGTGGTCGCAGGTTCAAATCCTGTCAGCCCGACAGCGAAAAACCCCTCCTGACCTCGGTCGGAGGGGTTTTGTCGTTATTCGACGATTCGGAGCTTGGGACCATTTTGGGACCAATCGGCCTGACCCATGCGGGCCAGCAGCTCGGGCAGCTGTGGTCCGCCGTTCGGCATGGTCAGGAACCGTGACAGCAGGTCCCCGTCGTTCTGCAGCGCGGCTATGTCGGGATGCAGGTACCTCTGGGTGATCCGCGGGTCGGTGTGGCCGGCGATCTGCTGCAGCCGATGCAGCGGGACTCCCGCGTCGGCGAACCAGGTGAGCCCAGTGTGCCGGAGGTCATGGCGCCGCAAGTGCTCGTACCCGAGCTTGGCGACCACGTCCGGCCAGTGCGTGGCACGGCGTAGGACTCCAGTCTGGATTCGCCCGCCCCGCGGCCCGACGAAGAGGCGAGCGTCGAGCTTGTTGTTGGCTGCGGCGATCCGATCGAGAACCATCGGCCGGATGTCCTCGATAATCGGAATCCTTTGCGAGCGTTTAGGGGCCGGTATTCAGGTAGTCGGTATTCCAGTCCGGACCCCCAGGTGCGGCGCTTGATCAATCGCGGGAGCAGCCGGGCGGTGCCCGCGTCCCAGTACACGGCCTTCAGAACGTGCTCGTGGTGGGTGGCGCCGCGCCAGCCAGCCGATGCACCCGGAAACTTGTCCGCTACGGTCTGCCCGCGACAGTTGAATACGAGACCACACCAGTCCGGAAGCCTACTTGATCCGCAGGCCAGGTACCGAATTCACGCTGCCGGTACCGGCAGGGGCGGGAAGCGCGAGGACATCTATCGGCCCGTATCTGACGCCGTCGCCATCTTCGGCAAGGAAATCGTAGTAACCCGGTTTGACGGGGGTCCACTGGATACTGGCCGAAGTGGTTCCCGGAGACGTTGTTACGGAGCCGACAAGGGTGACGCGATCAGGGTGAAGAACCGGATCGATGGGAGCGTCCGGATCGTATGTGGCGAGCAAAGTGACAGGCCTGTCGTACCGGTGATGTGCCGGATCCGGGAAGTCGACCATGAACGTATACACCCCGTTCACATAGTAGGCATCGCGGCTAGTTGTCGGCACTCCCCCGCACACCTTCAGGTTCTGGCCAGTGCTACCAGCGCTCCAATCGCAGGCACCGGCCTGTGGTGCCAGGAACACCGTCGCGACAGCAGCGGTCGCAACGAGCCCGGCGACACCGGCACTCAACCGACGGACGCGTGTATTCATCGAACAACTCCATTCACCTGAGCCAGAACTCCCCACCCGGCCCGAGGAGATGCCTCGGACAGCCGGAATCATCCCATCATCGGGTGTCGGGCCCATAGCTCAGCGACTGGGGAATTCGTCCCCAGTTCGGGGGTTGAGGAACATCTGGGAGGAAAGTCACGCTAAGCCGACAGGGTGAATCCTGTTGCTGTGTTGTTGATTTCATGTCGGCGTGACTGATCGGGTACGGCCCGAGTACGGCGTTTCGGTGCGTTGGCCCGTGTGGAGCTCGAACGGTTCTGCTACCTCGATGACGAGGACCGGAGGTTGATCGCGGCCCGGCGCCGCCCGGTGTCGATCGTCAACAGGATTCATCTTCGGTGTCGGCAACGGCTTGCCGTGTCGCATCAATCGAATCTGGACCAGGCCACAAAGTGACAATGATGCCGGTGGTACACGTCGAGCGGCCGACAGACACAGCGGCACCGCCGCGTGACACCCGGTTGCCGTTTCTGGATGTTCTTCTCCGGACTCGCTGTGCTTTGCTCACATCCTCACCATTCGCCGCGTCAATCGCAGAGAAATTCATACATATCGTTCCGGTCCATGGTTCAGAAGAATGCGGTTGTCGGCGACCGTCACGCAAACCCTCCCTGCGGCATCCGTTTGGGTGTCGTTGAGCGGCCGATTTGCGATGCTCCCATTTCAATGCAGACGAGAAGTGCAGCCCTCCGACAGCTTTCACCGACAGGCCGGTGGCAGGGAACCGGCTTCGGGGATCGCTTCGATCCGGTCGAGGAGGTCGTCGAGTTCGGCGAAGATCTCCCGGGCGCGCCAGCGCGCGGCGATGCCGCGCTCGTAGGAGTTGGGGTCGAGTTCGGCGGAGGGGACCGTGATCACCGACAGCAGGTGTTCGGTGGCGATCTGGCCGCTGGTCAGCGGGTCGAGTTCGCCGATGTAGCCCGTGGCCATGCCGCGGGCGTCGAACTCGGTGAGTAGCGGCAGCCGGGCGTGGCCGCGCCGCAGCGCGGCGTCGGGCTCGTCGTCGCCGGTGGTGAGGATGCGTTCCATGTCGAGCTGCCCGGTGCCGGTCGGGGCGTGTACGAGCAGGGCGCACCAGCGGCGGAACACCCGCCGTATCGAAAGCCGTTGCCGCAAAAGGGGAATCGGTCTCCGCCAGCTCGTTCAGCACGGCCTTTCGGCACCACTTCGGTCAAGCCGTGCGAGCTCCGCCGATCCTGAGGCGGCGGGATCAGGGCACCACGACGAGTTTGCGTGTGGCTCGGTCGTTTTCCGTGTACCACCACAACCGCTCCCACGGCCACGCGGACACACGGATCGTATCCCTCACGCAAACGACTCCTGATCCCCCGACCTCAGCCGTGTTGCGGCTCAGGGCATTTGCCGGTGCGCTCGCCGATGCTGTTGATCTCGGCATTCGATCGCGGATCACCCGCGTAGTTGATCTGATCGGTGCACTTCACGTAGTTGTCCCCGGGGTGAATCGGCGCGGGACACTGACCGTTCTTCTCACCGAGAATATTGATCTCGGCATTCGACCGCGGGTCCCCGGCGTAGTTGAACAGATCGGTGCACTTCTTGGCATTGTCCTGGGGCCGGATCGGTTCGGGGCACTGACCGTTCTTCTCGCCAAGGATGTTGATCTCGGCGTTCGACCGAGGATCTCCGGCGTAGTTGATCTGGTCGGTGCACTTCACGTAGTTGTCGCCCGCAGGCTGGGGCTGCCGGATCGGGGGCTGCGGCGACTCTGCCGCGGGTGGGGAATACGGAGCGCCCTGTGATTGCGACTCCTCCTGTGGCGCAGGCGGGATCGCACCCCCCGGCGCCGACGTGGCCGCAACCGTCGTCGTGGCCTTCGCCATCGTCGTCCCGGTCGCGGTCGACGACCCGCCCGAACCACTCGAACAACCGGTCACCAGGGCGAGTGCGAGCACGATGCCCCCCAGCACCACCACCCCCACCGTCGCGCGTAACCGCCGGCGCCCCCGCACCCACATCGTCCGGACCATTTTTCCTCCCGTAATTCTTTACCGAGCTTCACTAACATGTCGCCCGACTTCCCATGACCGTTTCCGTTCGGGCGGCCGCATCCGGACCCCAATTGATCTGCCCCCGATACCTTGGGCACACCCCCTTGCGGGACAGTGCGGTTCGGTCGAGGAATCACCCCGATTTCCCAGCAGAGCACACAGCTTCCACTGAGGAGCCGAACTGCGAACCGGGCACTCCACCGGCATACTGACGCCCTTGCGCGAGACCAGCTCCTCGACCTTGTCTCGAAAGATGTTGCGGCGCACGAACAAATCGGCATCCAATCGCCGACACGGGGCCAGCCCCACCCTGTATCGCTCGAAGTAGCCGTCCAGCGGTTTGCCCACCAGTATCAGCGGCTGTGGACCCGGTCATACCGTGATCACGGCCGAAGCCGACGAGTTCGCCGGTGATCATGCTCGAGTCCAGGTGCGACCGCCGGCCGGACAGGATGGGCTCAACACCATCGCCAATCGCGCCCCTAATACTCCATCCGCACTTCGTGATGTTGTTGGTTAGCATGCGGTTTCGTGCTGGTTGGTGAGGATCTGGCTGCGTGGACGGCTGGGTTGGACGAGTTGTTGCGCGGATGGCGGGCCGGTTCTTGCGGGCGGAGCTGCGGTTGCGAGCTTTGATCGTGCTCAACGTGACGATGAACGACCGAGCGGCGAGAGTGCTCGGGGTGCGGAACGGCTTCGGTGGCCTGGATCCAGAACAGGGCTTGGCGCCCGGTTTGCGGACGTGGGTGGACGGCGGGATCGAATGCCGCCGCGAGGTGGTGTGCTGGGCCCCGGCTCCCGCGCACGCCGATGACGCACCCGGGCGCGAGTTCGATCTCACCCGTTGAGAATGCTCGCAAACCAGCTTCCATCTCGAAGACTTTGTGCCCGTGGACAACACCCATATCGATGGGCGGCCGCTGATCGGCCTCGACGCGCAACGAACCCTGCTTCGACAAGGGACCGCCCTGGCGCGAGAGGTCGGGCGACTGGCCGGCGAACTGGCCACACCGATCCCGCTGCGATGCATCATCGCCACCGGTGACACCAACGGCACGTTCAGGTTTCACCGGATCCGGCCCAGGAAAGCCGGCTGGCCGATGACCTCGACAGCTACGAGCGAGGCGAGGAGATCCGCAGCCACCTCACGCAGCTACCCACCTGCCCGGAAAAACTGACCAGGCACTGGCACGACAGCGCGGCCCAAGGCCGGCGCACCAAGGCCGATCTCCAGTCCTACCTGCGATCGTTGGCCGACCACTGCCGCACGGCCAGGCACCGCATTGATCAGCGTCCTCAACGGCGAACACGGACTGGCGCTAGGCTTTCTGCCCTCGGACAAGCTCGAGCGGTTCACCGAACTCGCCGCGACCGCCAAGGCAGAAATCCGCATCTACAACACAGAGCCGAGCCAGCACAGAACCAGCCTCACCGATGACACCACCCCCCGTAGTAGTCGGCGAGCAGGTCCCGGTTTCCGGTGTTGGTGGTGTGTTTTCCGAGTTCCCAGGCCGAGAGCTGGCTGGGGGTGATCATCGGGGAGTCGGTGTCGCGGCGCGCGGCGAGCTCGGCGCAGACCTGTTCGAGGGTGATGGTCTTGCTGCGGCGAGCACGCCGCAGCGGCGACTCGGTATTCGATGCCGTGGCGGTGATGCGCCAGGCGAACGCGCTGCACGGCGGCAGAAGCGTAGGTCTATCGTTCGCTCGCCCCGGGGTTCGCGTGGAGGAGTTGTCGAGTTGCCCGGCGAGTCGCCAAACAGCCGGTCACATTCACCCTAGGCCAACCGCTGCCGAGCGGCGGCGTTTCCCCACGTAACCCCATGAAAGCCGGTCGTCAATACCCAATGGGGCTAAAGCGACGGGGCGTAGAAAACCGGTCCATGACGACTCGCGGCGCTTCCGTGACGTCGATGATCTGCCCGATGCGGCGCACCTTGGATGCGGTCGCGGCGGCGGGGCCGTCAGGCCGGACGCTCCCGTGCGGGCCGGGGCGGCTCGACCGGATGCGCTGGCGCGCGGCAAAACTACCTTCAGCGTCGCGCGTGCTCGGCCACGGCTTCCGAGCAGCCGGTGCTGCGGGGATCAGCGGGCGAGGACGATCTCGGCAATCGGATCGCCCTCGCCCGCCGCGAGATTCGATACGTGGCGGATGGTGCTATGCGGTGGGCTTCGAGGCGACGATGATCGCGAAACCGATGGCGGGGGTTGCGGAGAACAGGTCCATTCCGGCGTCCATGTCTTCCTTCAGGTCGACCGACGCGTTCGATTCGGCGGCCTCCGCGCGCCTACGGGCCGCGTGCAGTTCCCGAATGGCGGCGAACGTCGGGCCGATGCTGTGCTCGGAGATGTCGAGCACCTCGTCGGTGTACAGGCCACTTTCCGCGAGCACACCGGGGTAGCCGGACAGTGGTACCAGGGCGGCGATCTGACCCACTTTCCACAGACTCGCCAGCCGCGCGTTCTGCTCGTCGGTCAGCGGCGTGCGCAAGACGAGATTGGCGATCACCAGTTTGCCACCGGGCCGTAGTACCCGCGCGATCTGCCGGAGTGCCGCCGTCTGGTCGGGCATGTGGAAGAACGATTCGAGCATCCACGCGCCGTCGAACGACTCGGGCGGATAGGGCAACTCGGTCACATCGGCGACCTCAAACCGCACCTGGTCGTCCCTGGACGCGGCGCGCGCGAGATCCCCGGCGAGCCGGACGTGCCGCGGACTGATATCGATGCCGACGACCTCGGCGCCGGTGGCTTCGGCGAGCTGAACGGCGGGCTGGCCCCGCCCGCAGCCGACGTCGAGTACGCGCTGTCCCTTGGTCACCCCGACCTTCTCCACCATGAGCTCGGTCATGCGACGAGAGGCGTCGGGGATCGTGCTGCCCTCGGGGAGATCCCGCCAATATCCGAAATGCATCGGTCCGCCCAGATCGGCACTGATCAGGTCCGATGCCTCTGCGTAGTATTCGACCACCGCGGCGGTGGTCACCGAACTGTCGCCTCGAATCACGTGATTCCTCCTCATGGATGGGTCGCGGCGGGGACAACCGAACGCGGCGTCGGACGAAACCGCACCCGCATCGATCGGGTGCTGCGCACCAGGCCCGGCGGGTGCTCGATCGGGCTGCCCGGCTCGAGCCGCAGATCCGGTAATCTGCGGACGATCTCGGTGGTCGCCACCCGAAGCATCAGGCGCGCGAAGTTCGCGCCCATGCACTTGTGCGGACCGGCACCGAAGGCGAGGTGATTGCCCTGCGGTCGGTCGATATCGAATCGCTCGGGTTGTGGAAAGACCCGCGGATCCCAGTTCGCCGCGGCCCACAGCAGCAACACGCGCCCGCCCGCGGGAATGACCTGCCCACCGATCTCGACCTCCCTGGTCGCGACCCGGGACAAGCTGACCGAGATCGAACCGTGCCGCAGCAGTTCCTCCACGGCCAGATCCACGGGGGCATTCAGTTCGAAATGCCCCCGCAGTTCGGGCTGCTCGATGAGCAGCCCGGCGAGGTAGCCGATACTGCTCGACGTCGTCTCCATGCCGGCCAGCAGTAACAGGACCAACGCACTGACCATCGCGTCGATGGTGAGCGGCTCGCCCTGCACGCGCCCGGCGAGCAGCGCATCGGTGACATCGCCCTGCGGCGGTCTTTCCTTGCGCCACAACAGGAACTGTTTGGCCCACGCCTCCAGGTCCGCGAAGACCTCTTGCTGGCGCTCCGGATCTTCCGATGAGACGAAGTCCTGGACGAACTGGCGGGTGGCGGGCAGTTGATCGGTGGGAACGCCGAGCATCAACTCGAACAGCGAGCCCGGCACGAACCGCCACGCGAAATCCTGGGCCAGATCGCATTCGCCGCGCTCGACGAATTCGTCCATCAGCTCACCCGCGATGCGACGCATCGCGGGCTCGAACCCGGCGACCGCCGAGGGCGACATCAACGGATTGAGCATCCGGCGCCAGTCCCGATGCTCCGGCGGATCGACCTCGATCGGCGCCAGTTTCGGCATATCCGGGTTGTACGGAATCGTCGCACCCTCGGCGGAGGTGAACGATTCCCAGTCCTTGTTGGCTCGCATCACCTCGGCATGCCTGGTGATGATCCAGAAGCCGCCGTGTTCCTTGCTGTAGAGCACGGGGCTTTTCTCCCGCATGCGGTTGAGCACCGCCCAGAAGAATTCCGCGTCGTTCGCCAGCACGGGGCTCCACGGATCGAAATTCTCCACCATCTGTTCGACGTCGTGTCTCATGGTCTGCTCCGTCCTGACGTCAGCTGTGCTGTGGCGTGCACGATTCGAGCACGACGGCGCTGGATATTCCACCCATGCCATGGGCGAGCAGCAGGATGTGCCGCCAATGCACGCCCTCGGTATTGACCAGATGATCCAACCCCGCCAATGGGTCCGCCGGACCGATATGACCGACGCGACGCGAATATTCCCACGGGGTGATGGCGAGATCGAGCGACAACGGTTTGAGGAATTGTTGTAGCGTGAGTTCACGGCCGAGGAACGGGCAGACGACGAAGTCGATGTCCGCCAATTCGATACCGGCCTGTTCGGTCGCCTTCGCGACCACCGATTGCACCTCGCCGGCTACCGTCCGCCAAATCTGTTCGCCGTCGACGATCTCTTCGAACCGGGAGCGCACATAGACAGGTTCGGTCGATTTCTCCCGCTCGGCGGAGAATGGTTCCCGGCCACGACCGATGGGTTCCAATTCTGGATTACTCGAGGTCGCCGCGCCCGCGATACGGGCGAACCCGCGTTCCCGAGACACCACCGCCGCGGCCGCACCGTCGCCCAGCGGGTTGTTCGAGGTGCGCCAGCGATCGACCTCGTGTTCGCGCCAGCAGTCGGCCGCCGTGACGAGCGCGAGGTCACCGGCGTCGCGCGTCGCCAGATACGCCGTGGCGAGTTCGAGCGCGACCAGCGAACTGGCACAACCGCAGTCGAGATCGCTGGCGATACATTGACCGGCGGGTATGCCGAGCTTTCGGTGAATGTACGGCGCGCCGTGCCACAGCTTGCCACCGGGGGTCAGCATCATGGAGTGCAGCGCGAGAGCGACGCGCGCCGGGTCCAGCTCGGCGCGTTCCAGCGCCAGCCGCGCAGCGTCCACCGCCAGATCCGGCGAGTACTGGTCCGCCGGTGCGACCGTGACCGACAGCTGCTGGGTCTCCGCCGCGTCGCGCTTTGTCCACGCGCCCGCCGCGATGGCCTCCGCACCCGTCACGGCGGGCGGCAGCACACCGGCGATTCCGGCGAGAAATACGTCACCCATGGGGGAACACTCACTTTCTTATCAGCCGTATACCCGCAGCGCGGCTGTCGTTTCCGTCATCACTATTTCTAGACTCGTCGACACGCCCCGTAAATTGGACCATCGAACATGAACAAAGGTTCTTGTCCGAAGGTTCAATTGAATTCGGCATCGACCCTGCGCAAGATGGCCAGTATTCGGAAATCTCAGCGTGAGGATGCAGATGGATTTCGCGCTCACCGCCACCCAGACCAGGCGATACGGCGAGATCCTCGCCGAGGTGCAGAAGCGGCTGACCGACGATGCCGCGGCCATGCAGGAAAAATGGCGCGTCGCCGCGGAATTGGGCCTGACCGGACTCTGCGTGCCGACCGAGTACGGCGGCTGTGGGCTCGGCGCGTTCGATACCGCGCTGGGTCTGGAGGCCTTCGGGCGCGGCTGCCCGGATACCGGACTGGTGTTCTCGGTGAGCGCGCACCTGCTCGCCGGCGCGGTGCCCATCAGGGATTTCGGCTCGGCGGACCTGCGGCGCGAACTGCTACCCGGCTTCGCCACGGGCGATCTCATCGCGGCCAACGCCATCACCGAGGACGACGCGGGCTCCGACGTCAGCCGCTTGGCAGTCACCGCGCGACACGACGTCGACGCCTACGTGCTCGACGGGGAGAAGTCGTTCGTGAGCAACGGACCGGTCGCCGACCTCATGGTCACCTACGCCACCACGGCCCCGAACGGGGGGTTTCTCGGTATCTCGGCCTTTGCGGCGCCCGCCGAACTCGACGGCCTCACCCCCGGCGAACCGTTCGAGAAGATGGGCCTGGCCGGGTGTTCGGCCGCGCGAGTGCGTTTCGACGGCTGCCGGGTTCCGGCAGGGTATCTGCTCGGCGAGGAAGGCCAAGGCTCGGCGATCTTCGCGCACGCGATGACCTGGGAGCGCGCCTGCCTGTTCGCCGCCTACCTGGGCATGATGGATGAACAACTCGAGCGCTGTATCGCCCACGCGCGGGAACGACGGCAGTTCGGCCGTCCCATCGGAAAGTTCCAGGCGGTCGCGCACCTGATCGCCGGCATGAAGCAGCGCCTGGAGGGTGCCCGGCTGCTGCTCTATCGCGCCTGCTGGCTGATCGATGAGCAACGAAGCGGGCAGGTCGCCGCCGCGGCACTGGCCAAGGTCGCCGTCTCCGAGGCGGCGGTGGCCAACAGCCTCGACGCGATCCAGATCTTCGGCGCTGCAGGGTATTTGGTTCCTGGCGGCGTCGAGCGGTACCTGCGCGACGCCATTCCGGCCAAGCTGTTCTCCGGCACCACGGAGATTCAGCGCGAGATCATCGCACAGGATGTGGGCTTGTGACGCTGCACGAACTACTCGTCGATTCCGCGGCGTGGCATCCGGAACGGCTCGCGGTGGCCGGACCGCTCGGCACGATGAGCTATGCCGAACTCGACCGGGCGGCGAACCGGCTCGCCCGCACGTTGACCATGCTGGGCGCCGGGCCCGGTGACCGAGTGATCGTCTGGGAAGACAAGTCCCCCTTGGCGATCGCGGCGATGCAGGCGGCGCTGCGCATCGGCGGCGCCTACGTCCCCGCCGACGGCGCCACCCCCGCGGGCCGGATCGCGGTGATCGCCGCGGATTGCGCAGCGAAGGTGATCTGTTCCAGCCGAGCGCCGATCGCGGACCTGCCGCCGGGGACGGTGTGGCTCGACCTGTCGTCGCTGCCGCCGGAACGCGAGAGCGATTGCTACCCGATACCGTCCGTGTCGCCCACCGATCTCGCCTACATTCTCTACACGTCCGGCTCGACCGGGACCCCCAAGGGCGTCCGGATCAGCCACCGCGGCGCCCGGTCGTTCGTGGATTGGGCGGTGGCGACCTTGGACGCACGCCCGGAGGACAGGTTCGCCAATCACGCGCCGTTGACCTTCGACCTCTCGGTGCTCGACCTCTACGCTGCCTTTGCCGTCGGCGCCTCGGTGCATCTGGTCCCCACCGAACTCGCCTACGCGCCAGTGCAACTCACGCAGTTTCTCCGGGAGAGCGAGATCACCGTCTGGTACTCGGTGCCCTCGGCCCTGATCTTGATGATGCGCGACGGCGCACTGCTCGAACACCCCGCGCCACGATCCTTGCGGGCGGTGCTCTTCGCGGGCGAACCGTTCCCCATCCAGCACGTGCGCGAGCTACGGTCCTGGACCGATGCGCGGCTGCTCAACCTCTACGGACCGACGGAAACGAATGTCTGTGCGGCACATGAGGTCGACGCCGCGGACCTGCGCCGCGACCGGCCGGTGCCCATCGGCAAGGCGACCTGTGGCGACACCATCTGGGCCGAACGACCCGACGGCACGGTCGCCGGTCCCGGCGAGGACGGCGAACTGATGGTCTCGGGTCCGACGGTGATGCTCGGCTATTGGGGCAGGGATGCGCAGCAGGGGCCCTATCGCACCGGGGACATCGTGCGGTTGCTCGACGACGGCTCCTTCGATTATCTGGGGCGCACGGACCACCTGGTCAAGATCCGTGGCCACCGAATAGAACTCGGCGAGGTGGAGACCTGGTTGGCCACCCATCCCGCCGTGGCTGAGGCCGTGGCGCTGGTGCGCAGCACGGGAATGACGGCCAAGCTCGCGGTGTTCGTCGTGGCCCGGCCCGGCCACACGCTGAGCGTGCTGGAGATCAAACGGCACAGCGCCGGGCGACTCCCACGCTACATGGTCCCCGACGACGTGCACATCGTCGCGTCGCTGCCCCGAACCAGGACCGGGAAGACCGATCGTGCCGCACTGGACACACCCGGCTCGCGGCATCCATCCCTTCCTTCCGAGCACACGAGGAGTACTGCATGACACAGACGCAAGTGACCGAACGGATAGTGGCGTTCATCCGGGAACGCTTTCTCAGTGACGATCCAGCAAGCAACCTGGACGGTGAGACGCCACTGCTCGACTGGGGAATTCTCAACTCGATGAACACCGCCGAGCTGGTCGGCTTCATCCAGCGTGAATACGGGTACACCGTGCCGCAGAGCAGCGTCAACGTCCGAAACTTCCGCAACGCCAACCAGATCGCCGCCTTGGTCGTCGAGGGCGCTGCCGCGGCGGGCCGGTCGCTCTGATCCATCGGGAGCTCGCTCGGCCTCGTACAAACCCAGACCATGGAGATGCATCGTGGACAAGACCGCAGTAGTCACCGGCGGCGGATACGGCATCGGTCGTGCCATCGCCGAACACCTGCTCGCGCAGCACATGAATGTCGTCATCACCGGCCGCCGCACCGAGATCCTGGAGCGCACCGCCGCCGAACTGGGCCCTCGGGTCCGGCCGCTCGGCTTCGATGCCTCCGACCCCGATGCGGTCACGCGGGCCGCGACGCGGCTCCCGGAGCGGATCGACGTGCTGGTCAACAACGCGGGCGGCGCGACGGAATATGACTACTCGATGCCGCCGCGCGATCAGTTGAAGCTATTGCGGGAGGCGTGGCTGCGAAACATCGAGGCGAATTTGATGACCACGGTCCTGATGACCGCGGCACTGGAGCCGCGCATCCCGGCGGGCGGGCGGATCGTCGTGATCGGCTCCATCGCCGCCCGCGGCTTCAAGGCCAGCCTGCACGGGTACGGGCCGGCGAAGGCGGCGCTGGAGCCGTGGGCCATCGACCTCGCCCGCGAACTCGGCCCACGGGAGGTCACCGTCAATGTTGTCTGTCCCGGCTTCACGATCAGCAACGATCGGGCCCGCGAATTCCTCGACAGCGGGGCCGCCGCGCCGATGATCGACGCGAGCGCAACCCGGCGGGTCACCAGCGTCGAGGATGTCGCGGCCACCGTCGCCTTTCTCGCCTCCCCTGCCGCGAGCCAGGTCACCGGCCAGGTGATCCACGTCAACGGCGGAATCTATCCATAGCTCCGATGTTTCGCCCGCGCGTCCGCGCGGTGCGCGACCAACATCCGGATCGTTCGAAAACGAAATCCGGTCGAAGAATAGGGTGTGCCGTGACGACCACGAAACTGGGTAGCGACCTATACCTGGACCTGCTGAAGAAGATCCTGACGAACACGATCTATGAGGACGGCACGCTGCGCCACGAGATTCTGGGTCTGCCCTCGGCCGAGCACAGCAGCGCCGTGCGGGCCGGCGGTGGGGACTGGCCGGTGGTCGCGCACACGATGATCGGCCGCACCCGGCTCGACAACGTGCACGAATGCCTCGATCGCGTAGTGGCGGACGGCGTTCCGGGCGACTTCATCGAGACGGGCGTATGGCGCGGCGGCACCTGCATCTTCGTCCGCGGCTACTTCGAGGCCAACGACATCCGGGACCGGAGGGTCTGGCTCGCCGACTCGTTCGAGGGGCTGCCCGAGGTCACCGGCGAGAGCCACCAGTTCGATCAGGACATCAAACTGCACACGCACAATGATGTGCTCGCGGTGTCACTGGCCGAGGTGCGCCGCAACTTCGAGCGCTACGGGCTGCTCGACGAGCAAGTCGAGTTCCTCCCGGGGTTCTTCGAGGACACGCTGCCGCAGGCGCCGATCGAGCAGCTCGCGGTGCTGCGGCTGGACGGCGACCTCTATCAGTCCACATTGGACGCGTTGACCAATCTCTATCCGAAGCTGGCGCCCGGCGGTTTCGTCATCGTCGACGACTACGTGCTGCCCGGATGCAAGGAGGCCATCCACGATTACCGGGCCCGCCACGGTATCGAGGACAAGCTCGAGCCGATCGATCTGTATTCGGTGTACTGGCGGCGTGCGGAATAGCTCGCGCGCTCCTGTTCCTCATCGACCCGTCGGCGCTGCGCCGACGGGTCGATGCGTGCCGTGGGGTCGTACTCAGCTGACCGCCGAGCCGACTCGATCGGCGGAATACGTACAGCTACAACGGCGCCCGATCGCCTGCCGCATGCACGACTCCTGCGATGCGATTTGGTAGGCGTAGGAGACAAGACCCGCTTGAAGTCTTGATTCGACCCCGAGCTTGGCCATGATCCGCGCTACATGCGCCTTGACCGTCCGCTCGGTGATCTGCAGCTGGGCGGCGATCGCTCGATTCGATCTACCGCTGCCGAGCAACCAGAACACCTCGTTTTCTCGAGACGACAACAAGGCGGCCCGTGCTGCCTCGTCGTGCCAGGCCGGCGGCCCGGCCTCGGTGGAGGATTCATGCCGCTCCGGGGAATCGCACTGGGCTAGGTCTCCCGGCCCACTCTCATCTGACATATATACTCCTGCCCACTGGGATGCCACAGGTTTGCTGAACCCGCCTGTCGTCCGCGTTGTCTCAATAGATCCGTGACATACCCTCCTGCGGCGACAGCCCCACTTCCCTTACGGGCGCCTCGCTGAACTTTTCGTTCCGACAAGAAAGCCCGAGGAGTGAATTACGATAAAGCGCTTGCGAATTGTGGATACGTAGCTATCCCCCTTTATCGGCTTCGGATTCGAAGTCATCCTACCTATCCGCGATGATACCGTACCGATTATTCTCTTCCAACCGGAACTGCATAACCGCAGGCAGATCCACCGTGAATGCCCGCGTCGCCGACAGCACAGGCCGAAGGGGCGCGGGCGGCGGCGATCGCGAGGTGAGGTACTTCATAAGACGTTGTGGCCCAATGTCATTCGAGCGTCGCGCAGGATGTGATAATGGCAAGCGCACCGACGCGGCCCGCCGCCGGGCGACTCCGTGGCCACCGCTGCCCCGCCGCCGCGGACCACCCGCATACGCGGCATTCAACAAAAAGCCGTGAAGGACAGCAAACATCCACATATACCAGATCCCCGGAATGCGCGAGCGCCGTGGGGCGGCCACCGGGTCGAGGGATTCGGGCCGAAGGCGGCGGCCACCACTTCTTGTACTGTAGTTCCAGCCAGAATCATTTGACGCGATATAGCAGGGCACCGTCAAACAACCAGCGCTACCGGTAGACAACCGATCGTTGTGAGAGGAGTCAGGGTGGAATTGGACCTGGGTGCGGTCCGCGCTTTTATCGCCATCGCCGACCATCAGCACTTCAGCGAGGCCGCCGACCAGCTCGGACTGACCCAGCAGGCAATTTCCAAGCGAATCGCCAAACTGGAGGACGGGCTCGGCACCACCTTGTTCCAGCGTTCGCGCAGCGGCAGCGACCTCACCGAGGACGGCGCAACGTTCCTGCCGCATGCCAGAGCCCTCATCGCGCTGGCGGACCAGGCCAGCGAATCGGTCCGCGGGTGCGTGCGCCCCCTGCGCGTCGATGTGCTCGAAACCCGGCTCGCGGCCACGGAGTTGATCAGATCGTTCCACCACGCGAACGCGGGGTTCGAGGTCGACATCATCACCTCCAGTGGCCTGCGCAGCGGGCGGTCCGCGCTGGTCAATGGCGCGATCGATGTCGCGTTCGCCAGGGTCGTCGGCGCACTCGACCCCTCGATCGAATACATGCCCGCCTACCTCGAGCCGCTGCACGTCCTGATCGGCCGCAAACACCCGCTCGCGGGCAACCGCCGGATTCGCTTGTGCGAGCTGGCCGATTCGGTCGCCCGGATGCCGGGTAACGAGCCGGGCAGCGAATGGGCGCTGTTCTACGAGGATCTGGCTGCGGACTTCCGGCTCACCATCGATACCTCGGGCCCGGACTTCGGCTTGGACCATCTGCTCGACGATATCGGCGCCGCCGCGGACAGCTTCGTCTTCACGGGCGAACGTCTGCGCGCGCCATGGCATCCCGAAGTCGTGCAAATTCCGGTCGTCGAGCCGATCCCCTGTTACCCGCATGCCATGCTGTGGCAGCGCCGGAATCGGCACCCGGCGCTGCCCCGGCTCACCGACTACGTCAGGGCCGCGTACCAGCCCTACGATCCCGAAACCCAGTGGCTGCCCGCCACCGAACTGCACAGCGGGCGGTGGAGCGCAGCACACGGCTCAACCGATCGGTAGACCGACCAGCTCGGCGCTTCGCTGCCACAGTTGCTCGCAGCGCTCGGCGTCGGTCGTGTGCGGCGCGGTCCGGACCTCCGCCCGGTCGACGTAGAAACGACCGGTCACACCATCGACCTCCGGCGCGGTGGCCAGCCAGACCGGTGTGTCCGCGCCGACGTCCGGCCCGGGCAACCGGTCGGGTGCCAACTCGCCCGTGATCCCCGGCTGCGGCCCCGGCCGCGGCACGATCCCGGCTTCCTGCGCGTGCCGGAGCAGGTCCCCGAGTTCGGGCACGTCCCGGCCGAGTCCGGTGCCCGCGATCATGCCCGGATGACAGCCGTTGACAACGACATCGGTGCCGGCCAACCGGCGCGCCAGCGCGTAGACGAACATTGCCTTCATGTTCTTCAGTCGCGCGTAGGCGTAGTACGGCCACAATCCGTTCGGCTCGCCCCAGCGCGCTGGGTCGGCAAAGGTGATGTCGTCCAGATCCACCGGCTCGTGCGCCAGCAGGACCGGGTCCGAGCCGATGACGATCAGCCTGGCCCGATCCAGTTCGGTCGCCAGGGTGCGCAACAGCAGATACGGCGCGAGATAGTTGACGGTCAGCATCCGGGCCAGCCCGGCCGCGGCCGGGCCCTCGACCGTGGCCGCGTTGCTGACCACGATGTCCGGGCGTACCGCCGTCGCCAGGTGGACGCCCAGCGCGCGTACCTGATCGAGGTCGGCGAGGTCCGCCCGCACCGGCGTCAGCTCGGCGCCCGGCACCGCGGCGGCGATCCGGTCCCGCGCCGCGCCGAGGCGCTCGGCGTCGCGTCCGATCAGGGTGACCGCCACACCCGCCTTGGCGAGTCGACGTGCCGTCGCCTCGCCGATCCCACTGGTGGCTCCCGTTACCGCCGCCCGCATCGCCGCTCCTCGTCTACCCGAACTCCGCGACTCGGGGATAGTCGTCGTCGGAGAGCCGGGCGCCCGCGGTCAGACCGGGCAGCTCGAGGCCGGGTTGCGGGTCGTAGGTCGTCTCGGCGTCGGTGTAGGTCGTGATGAAGGCGATGCGGGCCTCTGCCGAACGATTGGGTCCCGCCGTGTGCCCGACCCGCCACTGATGGAAGGTGGCATCACCCGCCCGCACCGGCACGGTGAGCCGCGGGCTCCAGCTGAGCTGCGGCCAGCCGGTGAACAGGAATGAATTCGGGTTCTCCCTCGCGGCGGACAACGGCACTCGATACGGATCGGGGCGGCGGTGGGAACCGGGTACGAACGTCATACAGCCGCGTTCCACCGGCACGTCGACAAGGGCGATCCAAGCGTTCAGCAGAATCCGTCCGCGCAACGGCGCGAATGTCAGGTCGTCGTGCCAGATGGTATCGGTTTCGTCGCCGGGCGGTTTGATCTGCGCGTCGCCGTTGAATACGCGCAGCGATATGCCGGACAGTTGCTCGGCTATCGCGCCGACGCGGGGATGCCGGGCGAGCTCGCGCAGAATGCCGGGCTTCCGATAGGCCTGCGCGGTGGTCACGATCCCGGTGCGGCCCACTCCCATTCCCATTCCCGCCGCCACACCTTCCCGCTCGATAGTGTCGAGCGCGGCATTTCGGAATCGTGCTACTTCCGCCGCCGTGAGTACATTGGGAATATGCGTGAATCCATTGTCGCGAAAGTTTGTCACGTACTTATCGGCGACCGCACCAGACGGCGCCTCCGGCATTGTATCGGTCACGCCGACCTCTCCTATCACTCCAGGCAGTAGTGCACGATTTATTTATAGTTTCGGCCTGCGGAAATGTATATTGGACCTTCGTTCATTGCACTATCGTGTGATGAACGAAGGTCCAATTCAGGCGTGCACCGGACATGGGTGACACTACGAACATGTCTATATCGGGTGCACCATCGTCGGAAAAATCGGGCCAGCACTTTCCGATGCGACGCCAATGCCCGTTCGCGCCGCCCGCGGAATACGCGGGCCTGCGCGCGGCCGGTCCCCTCGCCCGGGTGCGGTTGCCGAGCGGGCAGCAAGCGTGGCTGGTGACCCGTTTCGATGAGGTCCAGCAGGTACTCGCCGATCCGCGGATCAGCGCCGATGTCACCCGGCCCGGCTATCCGCAGCTGGCACCCGAGCCTGACCCCGAGGGCGAGACCGTCTTGCCCGGTGAGTTCTTCAAGATGGACCAGCCCGAGCACGGGATGTATCGGCGCATGCTGATCCCCGAATTCAGCGTCAAACGCATCAAGGCGCTACGGCCCGGTATCCAAGCAATGATCGACCAACTCCTCGATGACATGCTGACCGAGGGTGCGCCCGCCGACCTGGCTGCCGCGTTCGCTCTGCCGGTCCCCTCGCTGGGTATATGTCAGCCTCTCGGCATTCCCTACGCGGACCACGAATACTTCCAACCCCGGATTCGCAGCCGGAAGCTGGTGACCTACGAGGAGGTTCAGGTCGCGATCGCCGAGGTCCTCGCCTACACCGACAAGGCGGTGACCAGGGCCGAGGAACGGCCCGGCGACAACCTCATGGGCCGCATGGTCACCGGTCGACGCGCCACCGGCGAACTGTCGCACGACGAACTCGTCGGCATGGTCTATCAGTTGCTGATCGCCGCACACGAGACCACCGCCAACATGATCCAGCTCGGCACCCTCACGCTGTTGCGGCACCCGGATCAGCTCGCCGAACTGCGCGCCGATCCCGCCGGTTGGCCGAACGCCGTGGACGAACTGCTCCGATATCACGCCATCGCGGACGGCCCGACGTTCGCCAGATCGGCCACCGCCGACATCGAGATCGGCGATCAGACGATCCGCGCCGGCGACGCCGTCTTCGCGCTGTGTGCCTCGGGGAACCACGACGAGCGTGCCTTCGATCGCCCGGGTGATTTCGATATCCATCGCAACGCGCGCAAGCATCTCGGCTTCGGCTACGGCGCCCACCAGTGCCTCGGCCAGAATCTCGCCCGCGCGTGGCTGGAGATCGCGTTGGAGACCCTGTTCCGGCGCGTCCCGACGTTACGTCCGACGATCGAGATCGATAATTTGCCTTTCAAA
The DNA here is from genome assembly GCF_000308715.1 of Nocardia tenerifensis NBRC 101015. Classification (GTDB taxonomy): domain Bacteria; phylum Actinomycetota; class Actinomycetes; order Mycobacteriales; family Mycobacteriaceae; genus Nocardia; species Nocardia tenerifensis. Next base: position 14,864 of record NZ_BAGH01000607.1, on the reverse strand, counting down.
TACGACGCCGCGATCTTCGGTCTGGATGAGTTCCCCGTCACCTGGTAGGAGCACTTATGCGTATTGTCGCGGACCGAGACCGCTGTATCGGCGTCGGACACTGTGTCCGCACCGCGCCCGACCTCTTCGACTCCGGCGCGGACGGGCGGGTCTGGGTGCAGAACCCGGAACCCGACGACTCGCGGGCCGATGAGGTGCGCACGGCCGTCCGGCTCTGCCCGAACGCGGCCCTGTCACTGCTCGACGCGCCCGAACCCGACGCGTGACAGCCTGAAACGGCAGACAAGGAAGGGGTCGCGACGATGTCGCGACCCCTTCGATCGTGTTGGCGTGCCGGTTTACGGTGTGCCCACCGCCTCGGCTTCCCGTTCCAGGACGGCGGCCCGCTCGAAGGCCGCGGCGATGTTCCGGTGCCGCTGCTCGATGAGCGGTGAGTACGACTCCGGGTGGGTGATGGCGTACAGGTCGCCGCGGGTGATCGCGCGCACCACGATCGCGCCCGCCTCGTCGGGGGTGAGCCAGCGGTAGGACTCGTACTCCTCCTTGGACATCTCGAAGTCGCTCAGCGCGCCGTTGCGATAGCACTCCGGGCGATTGCGGGTGCTGTTGGCGACATTCGTCTGCACCGTGGACGGGCACAACACGGTCACGCCGACCTTCGAATCTTCCTCTGCCAGTTCGACCGCGAGCGCTTCGGTGAGCGCGACGACGCCGTACTTGCTGACCGAGTACGCGGCCAGCGGCGGGTTGGCGAACAGCCCGAAGATCGAGGCGGTGTTCACGATGTGACCACCGTCGGCATTGGCCTTCAAGATCGGCAGAAAGGTCTGCACACCGTGGATGACGCCGTACAGGTTGACTCCGAGCATCCAGTGCCAGTCCTCGATCCGCAGATCGGAAACCTTGGCGATGGGGCCGACCCCGGCGTTGTTGCAGACCACGTGCACGGTACCGAATCGGTCGACGACCGAACGGGACAGTGCGCGAACGCTTTCCAGGTCACTGACGTCGGTGTGGATACCGACCGCGCCGAGCTCGGCTGCGGTGCGCTCCAGCGCGTCGCGCTCCACATCGGCGATCACCACGTGCATCCCCTCGGCGATCAGCTGCCGGGCGGTGCCTTTGCCGATGCCGGAGGCGCCGCCGGTGACCACGGCGACCTTTCCGCGCAGGTTGGAGAATGAGCTCATCGTTGTCCAGTCCTAACTGTTGGTGATGGGTGTTCGTCGCCGCCGGAGGGCGCGGGAATGGATGGCGGTGCGGGTCATGCCGCCGGGCGTCGGCCGACCGGGCGGCGAAGTCCCAAGCGCGCCCGCAAGCTCGGGGCTTGCCCGGGCGCGGCGATGCGCCGCAGGGCGCGCGCGGTGGCCAGCACGCCGGCGAACGCGTCGTCGACAGATCGGTCCGCCGGGTCGAGCAGCGCGAAGCCGTCGACCGATTCGTCCTCGGCCAGCTCGATCAGTTGCCCGATCGGCGTGTCCGCCGCCTGCTCGCGCAGGATCACCACGTCGGCGCGTCCGCGACCGGCCGCGCGCGCGGAATCGACCACCGCGCCGCCGATCTCGTGCGCCATGGCGGCGGGCACGATCACCACATCGGCGACGCGACCGGCGAGCGTGACGGCGCGGGCGCTGTCCGCACGGTGTACCAGCACCGGGTGCCCCTGCGGTGCGCGGGCGATGTTCAGCGGCCCCGCTACGTCGAAATGCTCGCCTCGATGGTCGAGGGTGTGCAGCCGCTCCGGCCGGAAGTAGACACCCGAGACGCGGTCGCGCAGGAACGCCTCGTCCTCGAAGCTGTCCCACAACCCGCGCAGCACCTCGGCGAATTCCGCAGCGCGAGACCACTGTTGGTCGGCGGACAGCGCGCTGTCCGCGTGGTAGTTGGCGTCCTCGCCGTCTTCGCTCGACGCGCGCAGTACCCAGCCTGCGCGACCGGCGCTGAGATGGTCGAGCGTCGCGAGCAGCCTGGCGACGTGATACGGGGCGAGGTGCTGCGCCGAGATCGTCGGCACCAGCCCGATGTCTTCGGTGACGACGGCCAGTGCCGCGGCGAGCGTGCCCGCCTCCAGTTCGTCCGGCGCGCCAGGACGCACACTCTGCCGGTCGTCCAAGAGCAGCGCGTCGATACCGGCCAGTTGCGCGGCACGGGCCCGCTCCTGTGCCCGGGCGAAGGCGGCCCTGCCGGTCTCGGCACCGGCCGATGCGAGCGACAGCCGGGTGAAGAGGACGAGGCTCATCGGGCACCTGCCAGCGCGGTGTCGGTGAGGCCGAGGTTATCCCGCAGCGTGCCGTCCAGATAGGATGTGCGCACCAGACCGCGCTTGCGCAGCTCCGGCACGACGGCCTCGAGGAAATCGTCCAATGCGCCTGGCAGGTAGGGGAAATCGACGATGAATCCGTCGGCCGCCGCCTGGGTGAACATGGTCGACATGTGGTCGGCGAGCTGCTCGGGAGTGCCCGCGACGATATCGCCCGCCGTACGCAGCGACAGCTGCCGCAGCGTCAGGTTCTCGCGGCGCGCCAGATCGATCCAGCGCTGAGCGGTGCTGCGGGAGTTGTTGTTCATGGGCAGTTCCGGCACCGGCCCGTCCAGCGGATAGCCGGTCAGGTCCACGGCGCCGAGCTGGTCCTGCAGCGCGCGCAGCGCGACGATATCGGGCATCAGTTCCTGTAGCTCGCGCAGTCGTAGCTTCGCTTCGGCCTCGGTGCTCGCGACGATCGGCTGCAGACCGGGCCAGATCTGGATCATGTCAGGATTGCGGCCGTGACCGACGGCGCGCGCCTTCATGTCGGCGTAGAACTCCTGAGCGTCGGAGAGCTGCGTGTGCCTGGTGAAGATCACCTCCCCGTGTCGCGCCGCGAAATCGCGTCCGACCGGCGAGGCACCGGCCTGGAAGATCACCGGCCGCCCCTGCGGCGTCGGCGCCACATTGAGCGGACCGCGCACGCTGAAGAAGCGACCGTGGTGGTCGATCGGCGTACGCCCCTTGGACCAAAGCCCGTTCACCACCGAGAGAAACTCATCCGCTCTGGTGTAGCGCAGGTCGTGTTCCATGTGCTCGGGGAACCCGAAGTTGCGCGACTCCCACGGCGCGGCCGAGGTGACCACGTTCCAGCCGGACCGGCCACCGCTGAGATGGTCGAGGGAGGCGAACTTGCGCGCGAGATCGTACGGGTCGTTGTAGGTCGTCGTCGCGGTCGCGACGACACCGAGATGCTCGGTGCTCGCCGCGTAGGCCGAGAGCAGCGCGAGCGGCTCGAAGTGCTCGTTGCGGGCGGTCCTGCTCAAGTGCTCGAGGTCTGTTCCCCACAGCGCGACGACGTCCGCGACGAACACGCAATCGAATATCCCGCGCTCCAATGCCTGGGCGTTGCGCCGGTGAAACGCGAAATCGAGCTGAGCGTCCGGCGGGGCAAGCGGGTGCCGCCACGCGGCGATATGTCCGCCCGGCCCGTCGATGATGGCGCCGAGGCGCAGTGATCTTGTGGATTGGGGCATCGCGCTATCTCTCCATCGATGATGACAAGGCGGCGGCGGTGGCCGCTGCGGGCCCGATCCGGGGGCCGGGAGTGAAACGGGCAGGCATTTTCACGTAGCCGTTGATCTGCCCCACCGTCGGATATTTCTCGGCGGCACCGGCAACGATCTGGTAATCGGGCATCCGGCGCAGTACCTCGCCGACCATCACCTCGAAATCCATGCGCGCGATATGGCGGCCGATGCACCGGTGGATACCCAGGCCGAACGCCGCCTGTTTGTGCGCGTCGCGGTCGAGATCTATGACCTCCGGGTCGGCGAACATCTTCGCGTCCAGGTTCGCCGCGGCCCAGGACAGCAGGACCCGCTCGCCCTTGCCCACCGGGCAGCCGTCGATGGTGGTGTCGGCCATCACGGTGCGCCCGGCGCCCATGACCGGGGTGTAGTACCGCAGGAATTCATCGCAGACGCGCGGGATCAGTTCAGGCGACTCGATCAACCTGCGGCGCGCTTCCCGGTTGCGGTCGAGATAGTCGAAGGTGTTGGCGAGCAAGGCCGTTGTGGTGTCGACGCCGCCGGGAATCACCGCGTTGCACACCGCGACGATGTCCTCGTCGGAAATCGGCTCGCCCTCGATCTCGAGCTGGGTCAGGAAGCTGAGCAGGTCGTCGCCGGGTTGCGCGCGCCGCTTGGGGATCAGCTCCCGCACCTCGGCGACGAGCTGGGCGAATCCGGCCTCCACCCGGGCGAATTCCGGGGTTCCCGGCAGGGTGTACACCAGTGCGTGCACGGCCTCGGCGTAGATCTCCCAGTCGTCCAACGGAAGGCCGACCATGTCGAGCGTGATCAACGCGGGCACCGGATTCGACAGATCGAGGACGAGATCGATCTCGCCGTCCGCGATGCACCGGTCCACGCACCAGGTGGCGTAGCGCTGGATTCGCGGCCGCAGCTTGCGCGCCGCGGGCGGGGAGAAGAAGCCGTTCAGCGCCCGACGCCACGCCAGGAACTCGGGCGGGTCGATTTCCAGTGGGAGGCCGCGAAACGACGAGGCGGGCACCACGGTGCCCTGCGGGCGCCCCTCGACGTTCGGTACCTCGTGCGCGGAGGAGAAGAGTTCGGGCTGGTGCGCCACCTGAGCAGCCTGGTCATATCCCGTGACGAGCCAGAAGCCGCCATGGTGGCTGCTGTGCGCCACCGGCGTGCTCGAGTTCAACGCGATATTGACCGCCCACGGATCGCGAGCGTACTCCGTCGAGTGGTGATCGAAGTCGACTTCCGGTGCTTTATCGGACATTCTCATCCTCGGTCCGGCGGGCGAAGCAGAATATTGCACGTCTTCTCTTTGATACCCCACCGAAATCCGGGTTGTACATTGAACCTTCGTACGAGAGTGAACTTTCGTACACGTTCTTTTTTGCTCGTACGAAAGTTCACTTTACACTCCGCGCCGCAGCCCCGTAAGAATGAACCATGCAACATCCTCCGCAGACAATACTATTGTGCGGCGGTTATGTTTACGTGCCGCACCTTCGAATCAGCAAGAACACAACTGATTACCTCGATTCGGGTCGCACGAGCCTTGCTCCGAAAAAGGGAGCAGCGAAACCAGAGACCATTTCCGTGCTGCGCCGAATCCGGTCATTCATCGTTCGGTATCGCACGCTCGACGGCAGGTGGTAGAAGTGTCCGAGCACCGCCAATTCGATCTTTTCGCGCCACCGCCCTCGGAAAACCCGTTCACCGTCTACGACGATATGCGGGCGCGGTGCCCGGTGGCGCACAGTGATAAACTCGGCGGCTATTGGATAGCGACCAGCTATCAGGCGGTCAACGATGTCGCCAAGGCTCCGGACCTGTTCTCCTCGGTCTCGATCAGCGTGCCCAAGGATGCCTTCGGGGCCGAACTCGCCGACCGGCCGCCGATCACCCTGGATCCACCCCGGCACAGCACGTTTCGGCGCACCCTGCTGCCCGCCTTCAGTCCCCAGACCATCAAGGCCATGGAATCGTCGGTGCGCGAGCACGCCTGTGCGCTGGCCACGGCACTCGCGGAGCAGGACCGCTGCGACGCCGCGGCCGCGTACGCCAAGCAGATTCCGTCCCGGTTCATGGCCAGGATGATCGGCTGTGCCGGCGAGCGCGAGCAGGAATTCGCCGATCGCATGCGCGCGCTGCTCGAATCGAACGAACTGTCCGAGACCAAGGCGGCGATGGTCGAAACCACCCGCTATCTCAACGAACTCATCGCCGAACGGCGCAATGACCCGCGCGATGACCTGGTGAGCTGCGTGCTCTCGGCGGAGATCGACGGCGAGAAGCTCGCGGGCCAGGAATTGATCGGCGCACTCGTGCTGATCATCACGGCGGGCATCGACACGACCTGGAGCGCTATCGGCAGCAGCCTGTGGCACCTCGCCCGCCATCCCGAGGACCGTGCCCGACTGGTGGCGGAGCCGGAGCTGATCCCCACCGCGGTGGAGGAGTTCCTGCGGGTCTACTCCCCCGTTCAGGTCGCGCGGGTGGTCACCGGCGATACCCACTTCCACGGCGTGGATCTGGTCGCGGGCGACTCGATCCTGATGGGCGTGCCGTCGGCCAACAGGGATGCCGCCGAGTTCCCGGCCGCGGACCGCGTATTGCTCGACCGAGCGGTGAATCGCCACTTGGCCTTCGGCGTCGGCATCCACCGCTGCCTCGGCTCCTCGATCGCCCGCATGGAAATGCGGATCGCGCTCGAGGAATGGTTGCGCGTCATTCCCGAGTTCACCCTCGCACCCGGTGCGGCGGTGAGCTGGTCGACCGGTCATGTGTGGGGGCCGCGCAAGCTCGACCTGCTACTCGGAGGCGCCCCGTGCGCATCTTCCTGAATACCGAGAAGTGCCAGGGGCATCTGCGCTGTATGGATCTGGCCCCAGACCTTTTCGACTGCGACGACCTCGGCTACGGCGTCGTCCGCACGACCGGTCCGGTGCCGACGACACTGGAGCAGGCCGCACGGCATTGTGCGGCCAACTGCCCGGAGCGCGCGATCAGCCTTCGGTGAACCGAACCCGAGAAAGGGAATCTGGTGTCGCTTCCTCTCGATGGTGGCATCGCGGTTGTCGGAATCGCCTGCCGGTTTCCCGGCGCGGACAACCCTGCCGCACTGTGGTCACTGCTGCGGGCGGGCACTGCGGTGGACGCGCCGATCTCGGACGCGCGATGGGAACCCTCAACGCTGGCAGGGCTTTCCGAGGCCGAGCGCGCGGTGCTACGCCGCGGCGCGTTCCTCGACGACATTGCGGGCTTCGACGCGGGATTCTTTCGGGTCTCCCCGCGCGAGGCCGCGGCGATGGATCCACAGCAGCGACTGATGCTCGAGCTCGGCTGGGAAGCCTTGGAGGACGCCGGAATCCCGGCGGACGCGGTGGGGGGCACCCGCACCGGTGTCTTCGTCGGCGTCGCCGGCGACGACTACAGCAGCCTCGTGCGCGCACAGGGCGCCGAGGCGATCACCCCGCACACGTTCACCGGCGCGTCGCGCGCCCTGGTCGCCAATCGGGTCTCGTACTTCCTCGAGGCGAAGGGACCGAGTCTGGTGGTCGATGCGGGGCAGGCGTCCTCGCTGGTCGCCGTCCATCTCGCCGCGGCGAGCCTGCGGCGAGGCGAATCCGAGATCGCGATCGCCGGTGGCGTGACACTGCGCCTCTCCCCGCACCACGCGATCGCCGCGCACCGGTTCGGTGCGTTGTCGCCGGACGGCCGCTGTCACGTCTTCGACACGCGGGCAAACGGTTTCGGTCAGGGCGAGGGCGGCGGCGCCGTCGTGCTCAAACCCTTGGCGGCCGCGCTCGCCGACGGCGACCGTGTCTACTGCGTGATTCGAGGCAGCGGCGTCAGCAACGACGGTGGCGGCGAACAGCTTTCCACCCCGACCGCGAACGGGCAGGCCGAGGCGATCCGCGCCGCGTACCAGCAGGCCGGCCTCGACCCGGCTGCGGTGGTGCATGTCGAACTGCACGGAACCGGTACGCCGGTAGGCGATCCGGTCGAGGCCGCCGCACTCGGTGCGGTGCTCGGTGCGGCGCGCGCGCCGGGCGACCCGCTCGCGGTCGGGTCGATCAAATCGAACATCGGTCATCTGGAGGCGGCGGCGGGCATCGCCGGTTTCCTCAAGACAGCGCTCTGCGTCCACGCCGGAATGCTGGTGCCCACCGCGGATTTCCACGCGCCACACCCCGCGCTCGCGCTGGACGAGCGCAATCTGCGCGTGCAGACCCGCGTCGAGCCGGTGCGCACGGAATCCGCGCTGTTCGGCGTGAGTTCCTTCGGTGTCGGCGGAACCAATTGCCACGTCGCGGTTTCCGCGCCGCCAGCAGCCGACGCGCCGGTCGGCCCGTCACCCGGCGGTGCCGTGCGGTCATCCAGCGCTGCCGTGCCTGTCCCGCTCGTCCTGTCCGCGGCAAGCGCCGCAGCCCTACGAGCCCAAGCGATTCGGCTCACCGGCACGCTCGACAGCGGCGCGGCTGTCGCCGATGTCGGATGGTCGCTGATCACGTCCCGCTCACAGTTCGCGCATCGTGCCGTCGTGCTCGGCGCGGACCACGACGCCGCCCGCGCCGGTCTCACCGCGCTGGCGGCGGGTGAGCCTTCGACGGCGGTCTCGTCCGGTCTCGCGGCCGGTCTCGCGGAACCGGTCTTCATCTTCCCCGGTCAGGGCGCGCAGTGGATCGGAATGGCGGCCGAGTTGCTCGACTGCTCACCGGTATTCGCGGAGGCGATAGACACCTGCACCGCGGCGCTCGCACCCTTCGTCGACTGGCCGCTGCACGAGGTGTTGCGTGGCGACGGCACCGCGCTGGATCGTGTGGACGTGGTGCAGCCCGCGCTGTGGGCGGTGATGATCGCGCTGACGCGGGTATGGCAAAGCCTCGGCGTGCGGCCGGCCGCCGTCGTCGGGCATTCGCAGGGCGAGATCGCGGCCGCGTGCGTGGCGGGCATCCTCTCGCTGGCCGACGGCGCCCGGATCGTCGCGCTGCGCAGCCAGGTCATCGCCGCGCAGCTCGCGGGCCTCGGCGGGATGGCCTCGATCGCGCTGTCCGCCGAGGCGCTGCGCGAGCTCCTGGCCGAGCACCCCGAGGTCGGCCTCGCGGCATTGAACGGACCGAACTCCACCGTCGTCAGCGGACCGACGGAACCGCTCGAACACCTACTCGAACTGCTGGAACGTCGTGACGTACGGGTGCGCCGGGTGCCGGTCGACTACGCCTCACATTCCGTAGCGGTCGACGCCGTCACCGCCGAGTTGCTCGAGGTCCTCGCGCCGATCACGCCGCGGGCGGGCGAGATTCCGTTCTACTCCACCGTCACCGGCGCTCGCCTGCACGGCGCCGAGTTGTCCGCCGCGTACTGGTGCCGGAATCTGCGCGAGACGGTGCTGTTCGAACCGGTCGTCACGGCCCTGCTGGACGCCTACGACATGTTCATCGAACCGAGCCCGCATCCGATGCTCACCGTCCCGATTCAGGAAACGGCCGCGGCCGCCGGGGTAGCCGTGACCGCGATCGGCACCGTGCGCCGCGGGGAGGGCTCGCTGGCCCGGCTGCTGACCTCGGCGGCCGAGGCATGGACCGCAGGTGTCCCCGTCGACTGGGCCGCGCGGTTCGAAGGTGCCGATGCCCGAAGGGTTCCGCTGCCCACCTACCCTTTCCAGCGCACCCGCCACTGGTTCGACAGCGTGACCACCGCGACCGAAGACGACCTCTCCGCGACCGCGCTGCGCCTGCGCGAGACGCGGACCGAAGACCTACCCGATGCGGTGCTCGACCTGGTGCGCAGACACACCGCGGTGGCGCTGGGCTTCGACGACCCCGCCGCCGTCGCGGACACCAGACCGCTGCGTGCCCAGGGTATGACCTCGATCGTCGGCGCGACCCTGTGCGCTGAGCTTTCCAAGGCGAGTGGGGTCTATCTGTCACCCGCCGCCGTGTTCGACTATCCGACGCCACACGCGCTGTCCGCATATCTGACCGATCTCCTCGCGGGCACCACGCGGACGACGCCGCCCCCGGCGACGCCGCTCCGACAAGGGGCGGACGACGATCCGGTGGCGATCGTCGGAATGGCCTGCCGCTACCCTGGTGGCGTCGCCACACCCGCGGATTTTTGGCGGCTGATCGCCGAGGGTCGCGACGTGATCGGCGCCGCTCCCGCCGATCGCGGCTGGCAGCTCGACGGCGACTCAGCCGCGGTGCGGGGCGGGTTCCTCTACGACGCAGCGGAATTCGACGCCGCGTTCTTCGGCATCTCGCCACGAGAAGCGCTGGCCATGGACCCGCAGCAACGACTGCTGCTCGAAACCACCTGGGAGGCCATCGAGTCCGCCGGAATCGACCCGACCACACTGCGCGGCAGCGATACCGGCGTTTTCATCGGCGCGATGGCGCAGGACTACGGCCCTCGGCTCCACGAACCGGCCGACGGCAGCGACGGCTACCGGCTGACCGGCACTACGGCGAGTGTGGCGTCCGGCCGGTTGGCCTACACACTCGGGCTGGCCGGGCCGGCGGTCACCGTCGACACCGCGTGCTCGTCCTCGCTGGTGGCACTGCATCTCGCCGCCGCGGCGGTGCGACGCGGCGAGTGCACCATGGCGCTGGCGGGCGGGGTCACCGTGCTGTCCTCCCCCGGCATCTTCGTGGAGTTCGCCCGGCAGAACGGGTTGTCGGCGGATGGGCGCTGCAAGGCCTTCGCGGGTGCCGCGGACGGTACGGGTTGGGGCGAAGGGGTCGGACTGCTTCTGCTGGAACGCCTTTCGGTGGCACAGGCGAACAACCACGAGGTACTGGCGCTCGTTCGCGGATCAGCGATCAATCAGGACGGCGCGTCCAACGGGCTGACCGCACCCAGCGGCCCGGCGCAGCAGCGCGTCATCCGGCAGGCGCTGGCTGACGCCGGACTCCGGGCCGCCGAGGTGGACGCGGTCGAAGCTCACGGCACCGGAACGCGACTCGGCGATCCCATCGAAGCCCGGGCACTGCTGGCCACCTACGGACAAGACCGCGAACGACCGCTCTGGCTTGGCTCGGTCAAATCCAATATCGGCCACACCCAAGCGGCGGCGGGCATCGCCGGCGTACTCAAGATGATCATGGCGATGCGGCATGGCACGCTCCCGCGCACCCTGCATATCGACGAACCTACACCGCATGTCGACTGGGCCGCGGGGGCCGTCCGGCTGCTCACCGAGCCGCAGGACTGGCCGGAGCAGCCGTGGCCGCGGCGCGCCGGTATCTCCTCGTTCGGCATCAGCGGCACCAACGCCCATGTCGTGCTCGAACAGGCGCCCGACCGAACGAACGACGATGCCGCGCAGCCGGTGCAGCACGATCTCGACGCGCCGTGGCTGCTGTCGGCCACCGCTGAGCAGGCGGTGCGCGCCCAGGCGCGACGGTTGCGCGAGCACCTGTCGACGCATCCGCAGACAGCGCCGGCCGACGTCGGTCACACGCTCGCGACCGGCAGGCCCGCCTTCGAGCTGCGTGCCGCGGTGTTCGGTGCGACCGTCGAGCAGCGCGGCGAGGTGCTCGCGGCGCTGCACGACGGGCAGCCACACCCGCTGCTCGTCCGGGGGACGGCGCGACCTCGGGGCAAGACCGTGTTCGTCTTTCCAGGCCAGGGCTCGCAATGGGTCGGCATGGGTGCCGAACTTCTCGACAGCACACAGGTTTTCGCGGACCGGATCGCTTGCTGCGAACGAGCCCTCGCGCCGTTCGTCGACTGGTCGCTCACCGACGTGCTGCGCGACGGCGCACTGGATCGCGTCGACGTCGTCCAGCCCGCGCTGTGGGCGATGATGGTCGCCCTCGCCGAGACCTGGCGTTCGTTCGGTGTCGAACCGGACGCGGTCATCGGGCACTCGCAGGGCGAAATCGCCGCCGCCTGCGTCGCGGGCATACTCACCCTCGACGACGGCGCGCGGATCAGCGCGCTCCGCAGCCGCATCATCGCCGGACAGCTCGCGGGCAAAGGCGCCATGGCCTCCATCGCCCTGCCCACCGAGGCCATCGACGAAGTACTCGCCGCGCACCACGACGTCGCGATCGCGGCGCACAACGGGCCGTCGGCGACGGTCGTTGCCGGGCAACGACACTCACTCGAACAGCTCCTCGTGACGCTGGAACAGCAGGGCGTCCGCGTCCGCCGCATCCCGGTCGACTATGCCTCGCACACCTCCGATGTCGAAGTCATTCGCGACGAGCTTGCCGCGGCACTAGCCCCGATCACGCCGCAGCCCGGGACCATCGCCTTCTACTCCACCGTCACGGGTGACCGCCTCGACGGCACCGAACTCACCGCGGACTACTGGTACCGCAACCTCCGCAGGCCCGTGCTGTTCCATCCGGTCGTCCAGACGCTGTTACCCACCCACTCCACCTTCGTCGAGCCGAGCCCGCACCCGGTACTCACCACGCCGGTCGAGGACGCCGCCGACGCCACGGGGGCGACCGTCGTGAGCGTCGGCACCCTGCGCCGCGACGACGGGAGCCGCTCTCGCCTGCTCGCCGCCGCGGCGACGGCCTGGGTCGGCGGAGTCGCCGTCGACCGGTCCGGGTTCCAGCCCGGCGCACGCCGAATCTCTTTGCCCACCTATCCCTTCCAGCGCAGCCGGTATTGGCTCGACGCCCCGGCTCCGGCACCCGCCGTCGATGATTCCAGCGAATTCTGGGCGGCGGTGGCCGCCGACGACACCGACACCGTCGCGGCGGTACTCGGACTGCGCGCGAACCGACCCGACTGGCTCGGCGAGGCCACCTCCGTACTGGCCCGCTGGCGGGAGCTGCGCCGCGAGCGCGCCGATCTCGACGCACTGCGCTACTCGGTCGAGTGGACAGTGTCGACTGCCCTCGGCACCGGAACACCCTCCGGCCGTTGGCTTGTCGTCGTGCCGGAGGGTCTGGCGCAACCACCCTGGCTGCCGGCACTGCGAAACGCGCTGCGGGCCTGCGGTGCCGAGGTGATCGAGCTGCGGGTGGGCACACAGTCGCGCACCGAACTACGCGACCAGTTGCCCGATGCGCTGTCGGGCGTGCTGTCGCTGCTGGCGCTGGCGGGCACGACGCTGCCCGAGCACCCTGCGGTGCCCACCGGCACGGGCGCGACCCTCACCCTGGTGCACGCGCTCGCGGATGCGGCTGCTGCGGTTCCGCTGTGGACGCTGACCTGCGCAGCGGTCGCGGTGGACCGGGCGGAGACGGTGCGCGAGCCGGTCCAGCAGCAGGCCTGGGGCCTCGGTCGGGTGGTGGCACTGGAGCAGCCGGAACGCTGGGGCGGGCTCATCGATCTGCCCGCCGCACCCGACGAGCGGGTCATCGAAAGGCTGCTGGCCGCCTTGGCCCAGCGCGTGGAAGATCAACTGGCCCTGCGTGAATCCGGCGCGTTCGTCCGCAGGCTTGTCCCCGCCCGCCCCGCCGAGCCGGTAGCACGCGGACCGCGCGAGGTCGTGCTCATCACCGGTGGTACCGGTGCGCTCGGCACGCAGCTCGCCCGACGGCTCGCCCACGACGGTGCCCGCCACCTCGTCCTCGCGAGCCGTCGTGGACCGGCGGCGCCCGGCGCCGCCGAGCTCACGGCGGAGTTACGCGCGCTCGGCGCCGAAATCAGTGTGGTAGCTTGCGATGTCGGCGATCGTGCCGCGGTGGCGCAACTGCTCGCGAGCTTCCCGGTGACCTCGATCTTCCACGCGGCGGGCACCCTCGACGACGCGGTGGTCGACGCGCTGACGGTCGATCAGCTCGACCGGGTGCTGCGGGTGAAAGCCGAAGGTGCACGACACCTCCATGAACTCACCGTGGGGATGGAGCTGACGGATTTCGTCCTCTTCTCCTCTGTCTCGGGCGTTCTCGGAATTCCCGGTCAAGGCGGTTACTCGCCGGGCAACGCCTATCTCGACGCGCTCGCCGAGCATCGGCGCGGCCTCGGTCTGCCCGCCACCTCGTACGCGTGGGGTCCGTGGGCCGGGGACGGCATGGCCGCGACCGGCAGCGTGGAGGACCGGCTCCGGCGGCACGGCGTGGCGACCCTGGATCCCGCTCGCGCGTTGGAGATCCTGCTCCGCGACGAGGCCGAGGAGCGCGCCTGCGTCATGGTGGCCGACATCCGGTGGGACCGATTCTTCCTCGCCTACACCGAGGCCCGCAGGCGGCCGCTCATCGAGGAGCTGCCCAGCGTGCGCGCTCTGCTCGACACCGGTGCCGGTGGCCGCGCCGACACCGCAGGGAACGGCCTGACCGCGCGGCTGGGCGGGTTGCCTGTCCGGCAGCGTCCCGCCGCGGTGCTCGCGGAGGTACGCAGTCAGGTCGCCGCGGTCCTCGGGCACGCGGACGCGATGGCCGTCGACGTCGAACGACCGTTCCGCGACCTCGGATTCGACTCGCTCACCGGCGTGGAACTGCGCAACCGGCTCGGGGCCGAAGCGGGCGAGCGACTGCCGTCGAGTCTGGTGTTCGATCATCCGACGCCCGCCGCGGTGGCCCGCTACCTCGAGTCGCGACTGTTCGGCGCGGACGACGCCGAGGCGGCCGCCACCACACCAGCGGCGCGGCCCGACGACGACCCGGTCGTCATCGTCGCGATGGCGTGCCGTTACCCGGGGGCGGTCGATTCGCCGGAAGACCTGTGGCGCTTGGTCGCCGAGGGCCGGGACGCCACCGGCGAGTTCCCGGACGACCGCGGCTGGGACCTGGCGCGCCTGCGCGAGACACCGGACGGGCCCGGCGGCTCGGTGACGACACGGGGCGGATTCCGCTACGACGCCGCGGAATTCGATGCCACGTTCTTCGGGATCTCGCCCCGGGAAGCGCTCGCCATGGATCCCCAGCAACGCCTCCTCCTCGAAACCACTTGGGAAACCATTGAATCCGCGGGCATCGACCCGACCACCCTGCGTGGCAGCGACACCGGCGTTTTCGTCGGACTGTCCTATCAGGACTACCAGACTCGTCTCACCGAACCGCCGGAGGAGTTGGCGGGCTACCTGCTCACCGGCACGACGGCCAGCGTCGCCTCCGGCCGGGTCGCCTACACCTTCGGCCTCGAAGGGCCCGCCGTCACCATCGACACCGCCTGCTCATCCTCCCTCGTCGCACTGCACCTCGCCGCGCAGGCGCTGCGCAACGACGAATGCACCATGGCGGTGGCGGGCGGCGTCGCGCTGATGGCGACGCCGCACATGTTCACCGAATTCAGTCGTCAGCACGGCCTGTCCCCGGACGGCCGATGCAAGGCGTTCGCGTCGACCGCGGACGGATTCGGCTCCGCGGAGGGAGTCGGACTTGCACTGCTGGAACGACTTTCGGACGCGCGGAGGAACGGGCACCCGGTCTTGGCGGTCGTCCGCGGAT